>JAYTHQ010000271.1:0-11305 GCA_043732445.1 Bdellovibrionales bacterium
GGGCACGACGATCTCGAGTACGTCGACGGCTGGAAAACTGGTAAAAATGGCGATGCGAACACGAAAGAAAACTTCCCTTACGCGGTCGAAGTTACGCTCTCAACCGAAGACAAGGACGACAAAAGAGGACAACGGGTCGTCGCGAGCGCTTTGATTCCAATTCGCTTCCCGAATAATCCGCCAAAAAAAACCACGGCGCAAACCGCAACCGATGCAACGACAACTCAAACAGGCTCATTTAACCAGGGCCTGACGCAGCCAAAGAAATGATATGAAAAAAACGTTTCAGATGCTCAAAGACGAAAGTGGAATCGCGCTGATGATGGCGATTTTTACCGTCACGGTTTTGATGGTGATAGCCACCGAGGTGATGTACGAAACAAACGTCGAGCTTGTGGTCAGCTCGCAAGCGGTCAATCAAATCAAAGCTCACTACGCTGCCAAAGCCGGCGTTGAGATTTCTCTTTTGAGAATTCAGATTTACCGAAAAGCGTCCGCCCTGCTCGGCGATTCGCTCGGTGACTCCAAAGGCATGCTCGACATGGTCTGGCAAATGCCATTTGCATGGCCGCCCGTCGTGCCACCAGAAACGTCGGCTGTTGATAAAGGCGAAATCAAAAAAGCGGTGAAATCAAGCAAGATGCAAGGTCAGTATTTCGCGACGATCGAGAGCGAGGGCGGCAAAATCGACGTCAATGATCTAGATTCGCCATCAAAAGTCATTGCCGCTTCAACTCGTCAGCAGATTCTCGATATTTTTAACAGCAAGATAGAGAGCGACGAAGAGTTTGCGCAACGTCATCGCGGCGACGACTTCACGAAAGTTGTCGATAACATGACCGACTGGATCGACGCCGACAAAATTGCCCGAGGCTCAAGCGGTGGTGATGAAAGCGCCCTCTATCCCGATCGCGCGAACGACAACATCCCACCGAACGCACCTTTTAAGACCATGGATGAACTTCACATGGTCGCCGGCATGACCGACGAAATCTACAATCTGATTACGCCGCGGCTTACCGTTTACGGAACCAAAGGTGTGAACGTGAATTACGCAAAGAAAGACGTGATCATGTCTCTCTCGACGCAAATTACATCCGAGCGAGCCGACAAGGTCATCGCCGACCGCGCTAAAAAAGAGCGTGGTCCGTTCAAGGATGAAAAAGATTTCGTTTCTTATTTGAATTCGATCGGCGTCAACGGCAATCCGTTCCGCGACGAAAAAGACGCTCTCAAAGTTCCCCTGCTGTTCGATCCAGAATTTAATTTTCGAATTCGAAGTACCGGCCAAGCCGGTCGAGTGCAAAAAGATATTACCGCGATCGTTTACGATGTCGATCGCGTTACGCTGAGGCTCCATGACTTTCTCCAGGAACAAAAGAAAACGCCTGACCCGGGCGTTGGTCCAGGAACGACGAGCCCGACTGCCGCCGTTCCGCCCGGGACTGACCCGAAGAAGGCTAAGACCGCGCCAAAACCTGCGGTACCGAACGAGCGTCCGAACATTGTCTATTGGAACGAGACCTGACTTAGAGCTAACATGTAACAACATGAAAATTTTAGGTCTCGACATCGGTTCCTACAGCGTCAAGATTGCGGAAGTCGACGTCACCAGCAAAGGTTACGTTCTCTCGGCTTTTCACGAATTTCCGCTTTCGCTCGATCCGCAAAAAGACAGCAAGCTCGAAATCATCGAAACGCTGCGAGCTTTTTCCGCAAACTATGAACCATCAAGCACTCGCTGGGTGATGGGCGTCGCGCAAGACCGTGTGAGCGTTCACCAAAAGCGATTTCCGTTTCGTGAGCGTCAAAAGATCCAAAAGAGTTTGGCGTTTGAGCTCGAGGACGAAATCCCTCTCGACATCGACGACGCGATTTTCGATGCGAAAATTACAGATTACTCAGGTCAGTTCGCCGAAGTCTTAACTGTCGCTTGTCCGAAAGAAGCGATCGAAGAAGTTCTTGCGCTGGCGAAAGACGGCGGCTTCGATGTTGAGATTATCAGCGTCGAAGGCTTAGCTCTCGCCAACCTTTTTGAAAACCCCGAAGCGGCCCCGCCTGAACAGGCCTCTGCGCTCCGCGCGGAGGGCGATGAGTCACCCGTTACGACCCCTCCCTCTCCAGCGCGATTAGTTTTACATCTCGGCAATCGCCGCTCGAATCTTTTAGTTTACCGAAACGGCGCTCTCGTTGCCGTTCGTAGTCTCGCTTGGGGCGGCGCGAATATCGCTGATGAAATCGTCAGCGTTTTCCAAGTTCCGATTTATGAAGCCGTTAAAGTTCTTCAGTCGCGAAGCTTCATCTTGATGAACACCGCCGGAGCCACAAAAGATCAAGTTCACCTTTCGACCACGATCGCGACTGCGGTCGATCAACTTCTGCTTGAACTGCGCTTAGTTCTTCTTGAAATTCGTTCAGGCTTTAACCTAGTTTTTGAGTCGCTCGATATCACCGGCGGTGCTGGCCAAATCCAGAACCTCGGTGCTTACATGACTCAAGCGCTCGAAGTTCCTGCGAACGTCATTCGTCCTTTCGAACGGCTTCGCCAGGTTCGCATGGAATTTACACCGCACATCGAAGCGGTTTCGTTGGTTGCGGTCGGCCTCGCACTCGAAGGCGTCAAGCGCCCGCGAAACCCAGCCCTCAACCTTCGGAAGGAAGAGTTTGCGAGCGAAAATGAAGCCCTCAAACGTTTTTGGCAGACCTGGAAAATTCCTGCGCAAGTCGCGATGGCCGCTTTTTGCTTATTTTTTGTTTTTGCCGTGATTCGCGATTCGATGGCCACCAGCCTCAGTGAAAAGGCCGACGAACATGTTGCGGATCTCGCCAAAAAAGTCGCTCTTTTAAAGGGGGCAGCCGCCAGCGAAAGCGGCGTGACGTCCTTCGTCAGTAAGCAAAAGAAATTGATCAAAGACCGCGAGGCCCTCTCGAAAGCCGAGAGTATGAATTCGGCCATGGATATTTTGGCGCGTCTTGCCGAAAAACTGCCGGTCGTCAAACCACCCCGGACGGGCGCAGGCCTCAGCGTCTCGCATCTCAATATCGACAACGAAGATGTTCTGATCGAGGGTCACATCGACACCGCGCTCAACGCAAAACTTCTTCAGGCCGCGCTCAAAGAGATCGCGCACGGTAAAACAATTCAGACGGTGACGCAAACGCCTGCTGGACCAGCCGGCGGCGTCCCGTTCGTTTACAAATTTAAAGTCGACCGCACAAAACTGTAAGGATGAAACATGGCGCTTGAAGATATCCGAGACAGTTTACAAGAGCAGCTCAAGGCAATCGCCGCGCGCGTTCGCGAAACCGATGGCTGGCTGAAGCTCAATGAGAAATATCAGGGCCTGAGCCCTGTTGGTCAAAAAGTCTCCATTGCCGGTGCGGCACTCGTTGCGTTTTTGATACTGATGGCCGTTCCCTGGACTTTTTATTCGTCGTCGCGCTCCTCGGTTGACGATTTCGAATCAAAACGAGGTCTGATCCGCGAACTCTTTCACGTCAACCGTGAGGCGAGCTCACTTCCCCTTGCGCCCGCGCCGGTTGCAACCACCGAACTTCAAAACAACGCGCGGAACTCTCTGACAACAGCACGACTTCAACCCGATCAGATTATCTCGGTCACCGATTCGCCGTCGACGCTCGCGAATGTTCCGAAAACAATCGACCAGGCTGGAATTCAGGTCGTCTTAGCAAAATTAAATTTAAAACAGGTCGTCGATATCGGTCACGAACTTCAAAATCTTCAGGGGCCCTCGGGCACCGCGCGCATGACCGGCCTAGAAATTAAAGCCAACGTTGCCGATAGCCGGTATTACGACGTTGTTTACCGAGTGGTCGCATTTTCTGCTAAGCTCGACGCCGCACCATCAGGTAAAAACGCGAAAACAAAGGGACGTTCGAATTGAGTCAGATCTTTACTCCGCTCAAAAACCTTATTCGTTTTCATAAACTGAAAATGTTTGTCGTTTTGATTTTCGCCCTACTTTTTACCCTTGTATTTTTTCCGTATGATGATCTCGCCGACGTCGCAACGGCAAAACTTTCGCAGATCACAAATAACTCCGTTTATGTGCAATTTGATTCGCTCGAGCTTGGCTTTGCACCACCGGGTCTAGCGATGGACAAAGTCGCGGTTGAAACGGCGACCCTTCCTTCAGTCAAAGTCGACCGCCTTTTAGTCTCACCGTGGCTGTCGGGCCTGATCGTCGGAAAGCAAGGCGCGTCGGTTGATGCGCAAGGCCTCTTCGGCGGCGCTGTTGCTGCCGATTACCGCGACGGCGACAAAGTGAAGTCTGGCGAGCGAGCTAAAAACATCGCGATCGACGCCAAAGGCTTAAAACTTCCGGCCGTCTCAACTTTCTTACGCGACGGCGGCCTCGCAACGCTTGTCCTTCAAGGTGTGCTTGATCTTTCGACCCAGATGCAAATCGATCCGCTGTTCGATACGCAGCCCAATGGCGACGTGACTTTAAAGATCGATAACCTCACGCTTCCGAGCCAAACGTTACAAGTGACGATGGCGCCAGGCTCACCCTCGATGCCGCTCCCGATGCCAGAACTGAAATTAGGGCTCACTAAGTTAAGCGCAAAAATGCAAGACGGTATGATGCAAATTGCCGATTTATCATTCGGTAGCGACTCAACCCTCGCAGGTAAAGTCAGTGGTCAGCTGGGCGTTTCGTTTAAGCGTTCAAACGCCGGTGTTCAGCCATTTGTCGGAACTTACGATTTGAAGGTAACGCTGAAACTTCCAAAAGATTTTGTTCAAGCCAACGAAAAAGCCGGTTTATCGCTCGCATTTGCCATGCTGCCACCAGCCGCCCGGAAAGACACTGCCAAGGGAACAGAACTTGCTTTCCGGATTCAACCCCCGGCCCCGGGCCAAGGCGTACCGCTGATCACCTCGCTCCAGTAATTGATCCGGTGGTCTTTGCGGTGGTTTGTTTTGTGCGTTGGTTTCTGAGTTTTTTCGGGTGGCGTGATCGTTGGCGCGTTCAGTGTCTCGATGAGGCTTTCTTGGCTTCGTCTTTAGGGATTTTCTTTTAGAGACTTTTTAATTAACACTCAGAATTACTTTTCGGTCGTCACGATTTCTCGCTTGCCTCATTCTTTTGATTCTGACGTTTGGCCATATTCAATTTGTTTACAAAACTTACGGCCGGCCTGGCACTTTAGTTTTACCTCGCTCCATCGGGCGTTTGCGACACTCACTTAGAGTGCGGCAATGTCGAGCGCTGAATTCAACATGGATGTCGCCAAAGAGATCGAGATTAAAATGCCGCTGGTGATCCGGTAGGCGGTCATTTTCTGCCCAATAAATTCGCAGCTTGCGGCTCAAGATGCGTCGCGCAACATTGCCTTCGAAAATCAGCGATTTCCTAGCTAAATTCGCCACCCTTGATTCGCCTGAGCCCTCCTAAAACCAATAACTGGACCTAGACCATTGACGGTTTTGCCCTCACTTGAGACAACGTTTCGACACGTTCCTACGAGCTCATTTGAGCAGGAGATTTTATGGCTGGAGTGAATAAGGTTATTATCGTCGGTCGCCTTGGAAAAGACCCTGAAGTGAAAACGATCGGTAACGGCGGCACCGTCGCTACGATCACGGTCGCGACAAGCGAAAACTGGGTTGATAAAGAAGGCGCAAAACAAGAGCGCACGGAATGGCACCGCGTCGTTGCTTGGGGCAAGCTCGCAGAGATCTGCGGCAAACATCTCTCAAAAGGGCGTCAAGTTTACGTTGAAGGCCGCCTGCAAACTCGCTCTTGGGAAGACCAACAAGGTCAGAAGAAATACTCGACAGAAATCGTCGCGAGCACGGTTCAGTTCTTAGGCTCACCAAACGAGCGCTCGGAAAACACGTCGGCGGCTCGAGGCAGCAACGATAACTTCGCGCCGCAAGATTTCGGTCCGGAGCCATCGTTCGACTCGTCTGAAGAAATCCCTTTTTAATCTCTTAACTCGGCTCACTCGGGCCCCGGCCCGAGGCTCAGTCGCAACAAGTGCTCCTTCGTAAAAGCCTGGGCTGTCATGGCTTGGGCTTTTTTGTTAGCTTAGATTCATGACAAGACTTCTCCTCGGTCTCACACTGATTAGCCTCACGGGATGCGTGGTCTACAAGTCCAGCGACCGCAGCGACTTTGATACGAACGGCAAGTCCCGGGCGCCAGCGCCGTCGAAGCCTACCGGCACAGCCGTCGCCGACTGCGTACAAACCAGCGATCTTAACCCAGACGAAATCGCCGCAAGCGTAACGACCGCTGCGGGACGCTTGGTTCAACTTCCCGACGGATCGCTTCACGCGATTTGCGAAAATCAAAATTCGGCCGCACCTTGACCAAGGGCTGAGCGTGCAACTCTCATCTCGGGCATTCTAATAGAATCTTCGCTATCATGGTGCTAGCGGAGGACACTCTTCATGTATCGCCATCATCGCCTCGCCGAAGCTGCCGTCAGTGCATTTCTGATTTTATTTAGTGCAGCCGGCGCGCACGCCGCCAAATTGACAAAGGTAAAAGGCGATCAAGTTCTTATCGATCTGGAGGGCGAGAGCGCCCAGTACGGTGAAGGCAGCCGCCATCTCGTGATGGTCGACGGCAAGCGAAAAGCCGTCGTCGAAATTTCGAAAGTCAAAGGCGAGAAAGCCATCGGCAAAGTCTTGAAGGGAACAGTCTCTGAGGGCGCAACCCTCGCGCCACTTCAAATCTCAAGCTCCAGCCCCAGTTCCGAAACTGCAACCCCGACACACACTGCAAACGCCGATCGGCCTCGCTCACACCGGAAGCGTTCAAAACGTAGCAGTCTTTTTAGCGGACTCACCGTCGGGGCCACCGGAACGTACGGGATCGCCAGCCAAAACGTGTCGACAAACATTCTCTCGGCTTCGATGACCGGGAGCAGTTACGGACTAAAAGCATTTGGTGATTACCCGATTTCGGGAGATTTCGGTCTCCTGGGTCGTTTTGGATTTGAAAACTTCGCGGTGGCCGGAACGTCGCAGACGCAAGGAAACGTCACGACTTCGATTCTCTACGCCGATGCCGATCTTCTCATCCGCTATCACTTTCTCGAAGGCAACTTTCACCCCTTTCCACTCCTCGGGCTGGGGCTTCACCTCCCGCTCTCAAAGTCGTCTAATGTTCTCGACATAAACCAAATTACGCCAACGACGATTTTCTTTATCGGCGGCGGCGTCAATTATGTTTTGAGTGATTCGATGTACATTCACGCGACCGTCGAGTACGGCTACTTTCCGCCGTCATCGCAGGTCACGACAAGCCTGATCGATCTGCGCGCTGGTTTAGGGATCCAACTTTAAAACTGACTCAAAATACTTAAGTATGCGTGACGCGAGTCACGCCGATAATGCCTTGGATCTTCTGAAGATCCGCCATGATCTGCGAGAGTTGCGACGTATCGCGAACGTTCACATCAAAAAGACAAATCGCTTTCTTATCTTTCGTCGTGCGAATCTGCGCGTTCTCGATATTGATTCCGCGTGTACTAAACGCTTCTGACATCTGCCGTAAAAGACCCTGCACGTCTTGCGATACGATTTGTAATCGAACTGTTCGCTCAACACCTTCGGGAGCCGACGTCACGGTCCAGGCGACGTCGATTTTACGGCCCTGATCGACTTCGAAGGCGCGCTCACAGTCAGCCTTATGAATCGTGATACCGCGTCCGCGCGTGATGAACCCCACGATCGGATCTCCCGGAATCGGGTTACAACACTTTCCAAAACGCACAAGCATGTCATCGAGACCGTCGACCCGAATGATCGACTTCGTTCGCTTTGCCCGGTCGGTGGCCCGTTCAACAATCCGCTGCATGAAGGATTTTTTCTCTTCTTCGACTGGCTTAGCACCCGGGAAGAATTTTTCGACAACGTCCTTCGCGATCAGCTTGCCGTAACCCACCAGCACAAAGAGATCTTCGGCGCTGGTAACACCTTCGGATTTATAGATCGCCTGGGTTTCGGGTTTGTCCTTCATGGCCTTCACCATGTTATGGCCAAATTTTCGGAATTCTTTCTCGAGAATCTCTTTGCCTAATTCGCCTGCGCGTTTTCTTTCTTCGTTTTTGACGTAAAGCCGAATTTTCGACTTCGCTCTCGGCGTGACGCAGATCTTGAGCCAGTCCTTAGACGGATGCTGGTTTTGCGAGGTCTGCACTTCAATCGTATCGCCGGATTTTAATTTTGTTTTGAGTGGGACTTGTCGGCCATTGATTTTCGCCGAGACGCAGTGGTTACCGACATCGGTGTGAACCGCAAAGGCGAAATCGATTGGCGTCGACCCGTCGGGAAGCTCGCGCACATCACCGCGAGGGGTGAAAACGTAAATCTCTTTTTCAAAGAGATCGGTCTTCACAGTTTCGAGAAACTCGTTTGGATTTCCGACCTGCTGATGCAGCGAAACCAGATCGCGAAGCCAACTGAAAACCTGATCAGAGTCGGCGGCCTGGCCACCGTCTTTGCTGGCTTCTTTGTACTTCCAGTGAGCCGCGATCCCGCGCTCGGCGATCATGTGCATGTCGCTTGTGCGAATTTGAATTTCAATTCGCTCCCCGCCTGGGCCGATGACCGTCGTGTGTAGCGAACGATAGTTGTTCACCTTTGGCATCGCGATAAAATCTTTGAATCGGCCTGGAATCGGCTTCCAGATGTGATGGACATGCCCGAGAACCTCGTAGCACTCAGAAATCGAACCCACGACGACTCGAAACGCCAAGACGTCATAGAGCTGTTCGTACTCCATCTGCCGATGCGCCATCTTCTTATAAATTGAATATAAGTGCTTCGGTCGCCCGTAAACTTCAAACTTCAATTTCGTCTGTTCACTCAGCTCATCGACGAGTTGCTTTTTCGTATCGTGAATGTACCGCTCACGCTCGGTCTTTTTCATCGAGACTTTTTCGGCGAGCTGGTAGTAAGCATCCGGCAATGAATACCTAAAACTTAAATCCTCAAGTTCGATTTTGACCGACATTATGCCGAGTCGGCCCGCGAGAGGCGCGTAGATGTCGAGAGTCTCTTGCGCGATTCGCACTTGTTTATCGGGCGCCATGTGCGAGAGCGAACGCATGTTGTGCAAGCGATCAGCTAGCTTCACCAGAATCACGCGCACGTCTTTGCCCATGGCGACGATCATCTTGCGGATGTTCTCGCCTTGTTTCTCGTGCGTATTTTTGAAACTCATCTTCGAAATTTTGGTGACGCCGTCGACGAGCTCGGCGACCGGCTTGCCAAACTGTTTTTCAATTTCTTCGAGCGTTGCGTGCGTGTCTTCAACCGTATCGTGAAGAAGCCCGGTCGCGATCGACGCAAGATCAAGTCTGAGTTCAACTAAGATGGCCGCAACCCCGAGCGGATGAGAGATGTACGCCTCGCCGCTTCGGCGAATTTGGCCTTCATGCGCCTTCTCGGAATAGAGGTAAGCCTTGCGAATGAATTCGCAGTCGGCGTTTGGAAAGTAGGTCAGGATTCGCGCGCATAGATCATCGATGGTCTTTGGCGACTCATCGGAGACGAAATCTTCGATGCGCGTGACCGCAGGAAGTTCGGTGGCTTTTGGCTTTTTCGCTGGTGTTTCGGGCATAGGCGTCTTGCCTACTAGGATACTCGAAAGTCAGCTAGCCGCTCAGTACTTTGAACTGATGGCTAGCATAACTCAGACTTACGTTGCGGAGTCGTCGGCGTCAGGATCGGATTTGTCGAAGAAGACGTTGCCAGCCGCGACTTCGCGAAGGGCATTGACGATGTACTTGTTGTTTTTTGACGAAACAGTTGGCGCTGAGCCCTTTAAGAGCTGCTTTGCGCGTTTCGTAACGAGAAGAACCAGGGCGAAGCGGTTATCGACTTTGTCCAAGCAATCCTCGACCGTAACACGAGCCATGTCATCTCCTGGGAAACGCAAAAAATGCGGAAGGGTAAGTCTTACTGACGCGAGAGCAAATCTTCAACGAGTTTCTTAAACTCGCGATAAGATTTATCAAAATCGTCGTTTACGAGCTTCGCATCAAACTCGGTGGCGCGCTTGATTTCATTCGCCGCCGTCGCCATCCGGACCTCAATGTCGGCTGGAATTCGACCGTCTCGCTTTGTGACACGCCGCCTCAGCTCTTCAATCGAGGGCGGAACAATGAAAATCGAGAAGGCATCCGGGAACTTTCGCTTAAAAGTCGCGGCCCCCTGGACGTCGACATCCATGATGATGACCTCATTGGACTTCCAGGCCTCATCGAGCTGGCACATCGGGGTCCCGTAGAGGTTTTCGTGAACCACGGCCCATTCGACAAAGAAACCCTCGTCGCGGAGCTGCTGGAACTTCTCTTTGGTTACGTAATGGTAAGGATGCCCCTCGGACTCGCCCGCCCGCATCGCCCGGGTCGTGTAAGTGACGGTGTCGCGCAGACGCGGAATCTCTCTCGTGATGCGCTCAACGAAGCTCGATTTGCCGGCGCCGCTCGGCGCGGCGATGATGATCATCCGCACCTTTTGGCTATTCACAGTTTTGGACCTGCTCTCTGATGCGCTCAACGAGAGTTTTGGCTTCAACCACGAGGCTTGTCAGTTTCGCGATATGACTCTTTGAGCCGATCGTATTGACCTCGCGCAAGAGCTCCTGGGCATAAAAGTCGAGCTTCTTCCCTTGCGGTTCTTTGCTCTTCAAAAGCTCGCGGTAAGCCTTGATGTGCTCAGTGAGACGCTGAATTTCTTCGGAGATATCGGCGCGGTCGAGCTGGATCACGATCTCTTGCGCGATTCGCTGATCGTCGATTTGCAAGCCTCCGCCGAACTTCTGCAGGCCGGTTGCCAGGCGCTCGCGGTAGCGCTTCTCGAGTTCGGCATTTGCTTCGGCTTTCAAGCCTTCGATCGTTTTTGAGAGCGCTTCGAGCGCAGCGCAGTGACGTTCGAGCTCTGCCTCAAGGGCTTTGCCTTCGCGAAGCCGTTCATTATCGCACGCATCGGCCGCTTTTTTGACCAGCAGTTTCGCTTCGCTCGCTTCTTCAGGTGTGAGGTCGCCACTTTCTCTAACGGTCATGACGTCAGGAATTTTTGCGAACCACTCAAGCGACGTAGCGGCATCGAGTTTCAAATCCTGGCCGAGCTGGCGATAAGCCACCAGCCACTCAAGTGCGAGAGCTTTGTTTACAACCACGCTCGCATGCTTTGCCGTCGAGGTTCGGTTGACGTAGATGTCGACCGTTCCGCGCGAGAAAGTTTTTGAAAGAAGCGTTTTAAGTTCGGACTCAAGACCCGCGTATTCACGCGGTAAATGGAAACGCATTTCAAGAAAAC
>JAYTHQ010000272.1:0-3497 GCA_043732445.1 Bdellovibrionales bacterium
TGTAAAATCGAGGTCGTCGTTTCTGCCGAGACGTCCATTACGCGAGCGATTGAAAAGTATTATCAGAAAAAAAGCACGAACGACATGTCTGCGGTCGCAAGCGAAATGGAGTTCTCGGACGAAGCGCTCAACTTCACTCAGTCATTGCAAGCACAGTTAATCGGCGAATCTGACGGTGACGAAGCCGGTATCGTGAAGCTTGTTAACACGATGTTGACCGAAGCCATAAAACTGAAGGCGTCAGATATTCATATCGAGCCTTACGAAAAGCGTTTACGAATTCGTTTTCGGATTGATGGAAATTTAATCGAAAAGGTCCAGCCACCAGCTGGTATTGCCAATGCACTCTCGAGTCGCCTTAAAATTATGTCCCGTCTCGACATTGCCGAACGCCGAAAACCTCAAGATGGTCGATTAAAGGCCAAAACGGCTAGCGGCATGGAAGTCGATTTTCGAGTGAGCGTGCTCCCGACGTTGTTCGGCGAGAAGATCGTCATGCGTCTTTTGGATAAATCGAATTTGAAACTCGATATGACAAAACTGGGTTTCGAAGAAAATGAAATGGCAGTTTTTAAAGCCAAGATCAACGAGCCTCAAGGCCTTGTTCTCGTGACGGGGCCAACGGGTTCTGGAAAAACCACGACGCTCTACTCGGCGCTCTGGAGTCTCAACGATCCGCAAATTAATATTTCGACCGCTGAAGATCCCGTGGAGTTTAACCTCGACGGGGTTAACCAGGTTCAAATGAATTCGAAAATCGGGTTCAATTTTGCCGATGCACTTCGCTCGTTTCTTCGTCAAGATCCGGACGTTATTCTCGTCGGAGAAATTCGTGATCTAGAGACGGCTGAAGTCGCTTTCAAAGCGGCAAGCACCGGTCACTTAGTCCTCAGTACCCTGCACACCAACGATGCCCCCTCAACTGTTTCACGTCTGATCGACATGGGCGTTGCTCCGTATTTGATCACTTCAACGGTGACGATCATCGTGGCACAACGTCTTGCCGGAAAGACGTGTGAGAAATGTAAAGTGCCCGAGAAGGTCACCCCTGAAGCGTTGATCGCCGCGGGCATTAAGCCCGAAGAAGTCGGCACCTTCGAACCCATGCGTGGAGAAGGTTGCAGCGTTTGCAACGGATCGGGAATTAAAGGCCGCGTGGCTATTTACGAGCTCATGGAAATGTCGACGCCACTGAGAGAAGAAATTCTCAAAGGCGGTTCACCGGTTGAGATTAAAAAAGGCGCGATCGCGGGCGGCACCAAAACATTGAGGCAGGCGGCGTTACAAAAATTGAGAGCTGGTTCGATTTCGCTCGAACAAGTTCTGACGGTGACTATCGGAGACGATAAAACATGATCACGCTCCTGCAGCTCTTGAAATTCGCAGTCGATCAGGGAGCCTCGGACTTGCACATTGTCGCAGGTTCGCAACCCGCACTGCGAGTCAATGGCCGCATCGTCCGTGTGAAAACAGACGCGATGACGAAAGAAGTCACGAAGAAGCTTTGCTATTCGGTTCTGAGTGACGCGCAAAAAGGAAAATTCGAAGAAACCAAGGAACTCGACTTCAGTTTCGACGTCAAAAATCTAGCGCGTTTTCGGGCGAACTTCTTTTTTCAAAAAGGAAATGTTTCGGGCGTGTTTCGGCGTGTGCCGGTCGTCATTCCGAAGTTTTCAGATTTAAACTTGCCGCAGTCGATCGGCGATCTCACAAATCTTCCTTACGGACTGGTACTCGTCACGGGACCTACGGGTTCAGGGAAGTCGACGACCATCGCTTCGATGCTCGATAAGATTAATAGCGAGCGTTTTGGTCATATCGTTACGATGGAAGATCCGATCGAATTCGTTCATTCGCATAAGAACTGCATTATCAACCAACGAGAAATCGGCAACGATACCGGCGGCTATAAAGCCGCGATAAAATCCGTTTTACGTCAGGATCCCGACTATGTTCTTTTGGGCGAGATGCGCGATCTGGAGACGATCGAAGCTGCACTCAACACCGCTGAAACTGGTCACTTGGTTTTCGGAACGCTTCACACCAATTCAGCCGTTTCTAGTATTTCCCGCATGGTGAATGTCTTTCCGTCAGATCAACAAGAGCGCGTTCGTGTTTTGTTGAGTTTGACTCTTCAGGCCGTGATTTCACAACGTCTGTTGCCCTCTCTTCAGGGCGGGCGTGTCGCGGCGATCGAGTTTATGTTGATGACGACGAGCATTCGAAACCTTGTTCGCGAGGGAAAACTTCACCAAGTGCCCGCGATGATGCAAGTCGGACAAGAGCGTTCGGGCATGATTACGATGAACCAAAGTTTAGCGAGTCTTGTCGTGAAGCGAAAAATTGACGTGCGCACTGCATTTGCCGCCTCGAGTGAACCAGATCAGCTTGATTCGATGCTCAAGAAGGCGGGCGTCTGATGGCGAAATATAAATACGAAGCCAAGGGCATGAACGGCAAAGAGTTCAAAGGCGAGATCGAAGCCACGAACGAGGCCGAGGCTCGGGTGAAGCTTCGCGCGCAACGAATGATGCCGCTGAAGGTTGTCCCGGTAGCCGCAGCAAAAGCCAAAGCCGGCACCGGCGGCAAGGTGAACCCTAAGGATCTGCAGATTTTTACTCGTCAGCTCTCGACCCTATTGAGCGCCGGCGTTCCGGTGCTTCAGGCGATGGAAACCCTCGCGAACGGTTCAAAAAGCCCAGGTTTAACTTTTGCTTTAAAGCAAATCTCCGAAGAGATCAGTCAGGGTAAGCGTTTCGGTGATGCGGTGGGAATGCATCCGAAAGTTTTCGACCGCTTTTATAGTAATATGATTTTAGCCGGAGAAGAATCCGGTAACCTTGATGAAATTCTAAATCGGCTTGCGATTTACATCGAAAAGTCGGTAAAAATTAAAGGTAAGGTTAAAGGCGCACTGGCTTATCCGATCGGTATTTTGTCGGTTGCGATGTTGGTGGTCGCAGGCCTGCTCGTTTTCGTTATTCCAAAATTTAAAGATATGTTCTCGAGTTCTGGGCAGGAGCTGCCGGGCTTAACGAAAATCGTCGTTGCCATGAGCGAAGCTTTTATTTCCTATTGGTATTTAATTATCGGCAGCATCGTAGCGATTATTTACGGCATGATAGCGTATTACAACTCGCCAAAAGGGCGCGAAGTTATCGACGCGATTTTGATCGAAGTCCCGCTCACTGGCGATTTGATGGTCAAGAGCGGTGTCGCTCGTTTTACCAGAACGCTTTCGACTCTGCTGTCGTCAGGTGTAGGAATTATTGAGGCGCTAGAGATTGCTTCGCGCACAGTTGGTAACCACGTTCTTGAACGCGCTATCTTACGAGCAAAAGACGCCATCTCCGAGGGAAAATCGCTCACGATTCCGCTCGGAAAAGAAAAGCACATTCCGCACATGGTGACTCAGATGATTGGTGTCGGCGAGCAAACCGGAGCGTTAGACACGATGCTGGCGAAAGTCGCAGATTTCTACGAAGACGAAGTCGACG
>JAYTHQ010000273.1:0-3490 GCA_043732445.1 Bdellovibrionales bacterium
CAAGACGACAAACCTGTCTTCGAATTCGCTTAAAATAACTTGAGCTGGGCGGCCGGAGAGCGTTCTCTCTCGGCGGCTTCGAGCTTGGCGCCGATGCCGATCAGGCGAACGGGATCTTGGCGAATCGCATACGCTTCCTCTAGCAGCTGTCGAAAGTCCTTCACCGTCGGATATCCGGTAAAGACTTTCTCGTGGGTCATGTTTTTGAAATCGTTAAATTTCAGTTTGACCGAAACGCCGCGGATTCGATCGGCGTCGCCCGAGCGAACCATGCGCTCATTCCAATCTTCATAGAGCTCTGGGATTTTCTCGAGGCACTGCTCAAGAGTTTCAAGATCTTGAAAATACGTCTCTTCGACCGAGAGCGATTTACGTTCGCGGTCTTCACGAACGGGACGGTTATCGATTCCTCTTGAGAAATCATAAAGCTCAGGGCCCCAGCTCCCGAACATCGACGTTAACTGCGCGATCGAATAGTTTTGTAGATCGCCGCAGGTATGGATCCCAAACGATTTCATTTTCTTTGCGGTCACTTTGCCAACACCCCAGATTTTTTCGATGGGTAGTGGCTTCATGAAGGCATCGATCTCGCTGGGGCGAACGACTTTGAGGCCATCAGGTTTATTGATGTCGCTGGCGATCTTCGCTAAAAATTTATTCGGCGCAACACCGGCCGACGCGGTCAGGCCCGTTTCTTCTTTGATCAACCGCCGAATCTCTTGGGCGATTCGCGTGGCGCTGCCACCAAAAAGCTCTGAGCCGGTCACATCTAGATAGGCTTCGTCGAGCGAGAGCGGCTGAATATGCGGCGAAAACCGCTCGAAGATCTCGCGCACTTTCTGACTTGCGGCTTTGTACTTAGAAAAGTCAGGGCGAATAAAAACCAGCTTTGGGCACAAACGCTTTGCGGTTGCGCACGCCATCGCCGATTTGATACCAAATTTTCGCGCTTCGTAACTGGCGGTGGCAACAACACCCCGCCCGTCTGGCGAACCGCCAACGGCAATCGGCTGCCCACGCAACTCCGGTCGGTCGCGAAGCTCGACCGAGGCATAAAACGCATCCATATCGACGTGAATGATTTTGCGCACGCGCTATTATAGGCGCCTCCTCGACTCGAGGTCCAGATCT
The DNA here is from genome assembly GCA_043732445.1 of Bdellovibrionales bacterium. GTDB lineage: Bacteria > Bdellovibrionota > Bdellovibrionia > Bdellovibrionales > JAMPXM01 > CAJYOV01. The sequence goes on from JAYTHQ010000273.1 coordinate 1,132, forward strand.
ACTTGCTCCGGGATTTCTGCGGAGCGACCATATCGAAATGACGTTTGCGATGCGCACTTTTCTTTATTTTACGACCATGATCGCACTTCTGTGCTCGTGCTCGACAATCTCCAAGCGTCAAACCGCGCCCTACCCGTTGCCGCCTCAAAGCCCTCTCGATCAAGCGACAACTGAACCGGCTCGGCTTTTGAATCTCTACCAACAAGCGAAGCTCTGGGCTCCAAGTGACGCTGCAAAGTCGTGCGCCCTCTGGGATGAAGTCTTGGCGGCGCCTAAGTTTCCTTTGGCCCACATCGCGCGGTTAAGGGCGATGGAAGTTTGCGGCGCAGACCATGTCGGCTTTGCACCGATCGAGCAAGTCTTGGCCACGACTCATGAGCCTTGGCTAGATGACTTGCTCATTCGCTCCTCGCTCGTTCGTGCCGAAAAGACTGGGCAAAAAATCTGGGAGATGAATCTGTCGCTCCGCGAAGCGGGGCTCGAAAAGCTCCAGGGCGAAAAACTGAGACGACTCGAGCGCGCCCGCATGCTCGCCAACGAGTTGCAAAATGCGGACGTCGACGCGGCCGCCAAAATCCAGATTGAGACTTTTGCACCACGCTTTATTGAGCACCCAAAAACTGACGAACTTTTAAAGGTCGCGGCCGACTTTAAGCAAGCTCGGCAATTTGAAAAAGCGCGCGAGGTCTATTCGCAGGTCATTCAAAGCGAGGACCTGACCGCACTTGAAAAGCTAAAAGCCCTCGAGGGGATTCGGCACAGCTACAAGCTCGAGAAAAAGACAGAGAACTACCTCCAAGCATCGAAGTCGGTCGCAAACTTTGCCGAAAAAGAATTTCTAAAACGCGGTCTTCTTCTCAACAAAAACTCTCAAACCGCAGAACAAAGTCGTGCGCTACTGACGAAGTATTTCGATACTCGCCTTTCGTTTGCGCGCGCGATCTGGACGGAAGGCTCTCCGGCCGAAGCCGAAAAAGTTCTCCGCAAAGCCGAAGACGATGTTCACGGAACGATCCCGATCGACGAATCGATTTTCATTCGCGCGGCGATTGAAGAAGAAGCCGGCCACCTCGGAAAAAGCGTTGAGCTCTTAAAGCAGATCAATACAGACCGCGTCGGTAATCACGATTTGAGAACTAAAATTCTTTGGGCTCGTGCTTGGGATTTAAGAAAACTCGGGCGGCTGAAAAAGGCATTGGTCGTTTTTAAAGACATGCTCGCAAAAGATGAAACTTCAACGAGAGCAAGGTTTTGGCTAGCGAAAACCGAAAAAGATTTAGGCCTTACGCAAACCTCCATTGCCGACTTTGAGGCGCTGATAGCAACCGACAAGATGAGCTGGTATGCACTTTTATCTTACCGCGAGCTGGGTCGCGAAATGCCGACGCTCGCCAACGCCCCCGCCAAAGTGCCCGAAACTGAAAGTGCTTTTCTACCAGGAGAAAGACTCACGCTCGCATGGCTTTTGGCGGCCGGAGAAGACGAACTGGCCCGAAAATTTCTGGATCAGATCGCGAGCGAGCGAAAAGCGAGTGAGTCTGAAAACCAAACTCTCGATTTGCTGACCGCGTATGCGCACTCTGGGCATTACCAAGCTTTGTTCGCACGACTCAACGAACTTCCAACTGAAAAGCGAGTGGCGGTCCTGGAGAAAGATCCGACACTTCTCTTTCCGCAACCATGGGCACCGCTGGTTCAGTCGGCGTCCGAGAAATTTGGCGTTCAGTCGGAACTCATCTACGCCATCATGAGGCAAGAATCATCATTTGACCCGCTCGCGCGAAGCGGGGCCGACGCCTTTGGTTTGCTGCAGTTAATTCCGGAGATGGCGAAGCGCGCCGAAGTCACGGCGCATTTGCCGTTGGCTTCAAACGACGATCTTTATGAACCTGAAATCAATATTCCGCTTGGGGCTGCATTTCTTCACGATCTCTTTTTACGCTGGAATGGTCACTTTATTCTCAGCGTCGCGAGCTACAACGCGAGCGATAAAGCCGTCGCGCGTTGGTTGAAATCGCGATACCGCGGCGATGTCTTAACTTTTATTGAAGACGTTCCGTACGAAGAAACGCGCACCTACATCAAACTCGTCATGCGAAATTTTATCTTTTATCAGCGTCTCAATTCGAGAGGCGCGCCGGTTGCCTTCCCGGAGTGGTGTCTAGCAAATCTACAGGATGCAAAACCCTAATCGCTCCAAGTCCTCATTCTCATTCTGATAACCAAGAAAATCCGTAGTTTAACTCACTCTACCGATTTCGCCAAACGGCCCCCCGTTTGCTCTTCATTTCAAGTATCGAAGCGCCGATGGATGAAGGCGCTGTTCGCTCAAAGGGGACTACATGGCTCAAGGTAAAAC
>JAYTHQ010000274.1:0-3481 GCA_043732445.1 Bdellovibrionales bacterium
GCGAACAAAGACGCGAAGGCGGCTGACTTGAAAGGCATCTACGAGCGCCTTCAGAATATCAGCCACAAGCTCTCGAGCGATTTATACGCCAAAGGCCAAGCGGCACCGGGCGCTGATGCGTCGGGCGGCGCAGCTGACGGTGGTGGCGGTCACGGCGGCGGAGCAGGCGAGTCGACAAAAGGCGGCGACGACGTCATCGACGCCGACTACAAAGACGTCCGTTAAAGCGAATAAAGCAAATCGTTAAGCGAATTGCCCAAAGGCCCTGGTCTGACCGACCGGGGCTTTTTTATTGCTAACTTGAACTGGATCGATGATCTCCGTAAAAGTTTCGTTGTTGTTCGCGGCAAAACGACGATAAATTCGCCGCATGAAGGGATGCTCGCCTCAGCATCGCAAACGCCGTTCACGATTTACGGTAACGGCTTGATCGTGATGCCTCGCTAGCACAGGTACAGAATATGATTCGAATCATTCTTGGTTTTGTCGTTTTAATGTCTGCAACTCTAGCTTTCGCTGCGCCGGTCATCATTCCGGTGCAAGCCGATCACGGTAAGGTCGAATTCCATGCCGTCGGTCGCCCGAGCATGATCAAAATCAATGGCGAAGGCAAAGGCCCAGCCGGCCAACTCACAGTCAACGGATCAAAAGTCGAAGGCGACTTGACGTTCGATATGACGTCGCTCACGTCGGGCATCTCGATGCGCGACTCGCACATGAAAGAAAGATATCTCGAAGTTCAAAAATTTCCTGAAGCCAAACTTCACCTCACCGAAGTGTCGCTGCCAGCCGGTTGGTCCTTCGCCAAATCAGAATTGAAAGATCGCCCCTTCAAAGGCGATCTGACCCTTCACGGGGTCACAAAACCCGTGACCGGCACGTTCGACGTAAAGCCAGGAACCGGCGGCATGGCTTCGGCCACCGCGCGCTTCGTTGCGCAGATCGATCAACACGGCGTCGAGATTCCAAAATATCTGGGCATCACCGTTAAAAACGAAGTGCCAATTGAACTTCAAATGAACGATCTCAAAGCTACAAAATGAAAACGCTGAAACCTCTGCTCGCATTTGCGGCCTTCGCTCTTTTTGCGAGCGTGGTTTACGCTTACCCGGAAAATGTTCGTCATGGTTACGTGAACTGCACGAGCTGCCACGTTTCGCCAACGGGTGGTGGAGCACTCACGGCCTATGGGCGCTCGCTCTCGTCCGAACTAATGAGCACCTGGAGCTACAAGGACGAAGAAGGTTTCTTGCACGGCGCGATCTCCGAGGAGAAAATGCCCGAATGGCTCATGATCGGCGGCGATCTTCGCGGCGCTCAGACCTATTCAAACAACCCGCAGTTTACCGAACAAAAATTCATCAACATGGGTGAAGATATCGAAGTCGCTATTCGAAAAGGGGCCGTCACTGCCGATTACGAGTACGGCCACATCGAAGATCCGGGAAATATTCGGTGGGGCAGCCATCGTTACTTTGCGATGTACAACATTACCGATGAAGTCACCGTGCGTGCGGGCCGGTTCTTTCCGCAGTTTGGCTTAAATGTGTCGGATCATTACGTACCGACGAAACGAGGACTTGCCTTTGACCAGGGGCAAGAGCGAAACGTCGTTGAAGGGGCCTGGAACGGCGAAAACTGGAGTGCTTTTCTGACCGCTTCGCAACAGCCCAGCGAAGTCGACACGGCAGTTCGCGAAACCGGAACATCAGCGCAGCTGAATAAAAATCTCGGTGACTCTTCAAAAGTGGGTGCTAGCGCCTGGTACGGAAGTTCGGATCAATCTCAGCGAGAAATCGTCGGCGTTCACGCCATCTTAGGTTTCACGAAAAAGTTTTTTCTTTTAAGTGAGTTCGATCATCAGTGGCAAGATCCTAAGCCGACAGGCGCCGAAGCTCGCGGGATTTACGTCTACAATCGCCTTGGCTATGAATTTCATAAAGGCCTGATCGCTTTTTTGCACGCCGAATATCAACAGTCGAATTTGGACTTGAGTTCGACCTCGAAAGACGCGTACGGACCGGGACTTCAGTTTTTTCCGCGCCCGCATTTTGAATTTACATTGCTCTATAGAAAATTGCGATCGCGTGCGCAGTCGGCAGATTTCAACGATTACGGGTTTTTATTCGCGCACTATTACTTTTAATTTAAGGGCGGGCCGGCGACGCGCGGACACGAGCGCGGGGGTTGGGCTCATTCATACTTGGATCGAGGCACTCATCGATCGAACCTAAACCGATCGCTCGCGCGATGCTCTTGGCCCATTGATAATACGTATTGTCTTGGCCGTCGGCGAGAACGGTATTGGCCGGGTTTACGATATTCATGTAGCAGGCGTTCGCCGGCTGCTGCGAAACATTGCCCTCATCACGGTACAAATAAAACAGCGAGTGCACTGTCCAGAGATAGCCATAATTGTAAACCGTCTGATTTGGCCCCCAGGCCGTGAGATTTTCGTGGGTTCGATAATGAGTCTCGCGCCGGGCGACGACGGCCGTCGCGAGATCAAGAGCTTTGCGCGCGCGCGCCAGCTTTTGATCGCCCCAACCAGCCGGTTCCTGCAAATTTCCCGAAGCTGAAGAGTCGTAGAGTGCGTGGATTTGCGTTGCGCGCAAAGTGTTCATCAGCGCGCCGTCGGCGAATTCTGCTAGTACGTCGCGGTTTGTGTCGGCCAGAGGTGTTCTCCTGAAGAGATCGATCATCTTTGCCGAGAGTGCGCCAAAGCTCACTTCCATGCCGTCGAGTAGTGGGTGAACGTCGGCGACAAAGTCGACACCTTGGCCGACAAGACCTGCACGCAGCGATCGAAAGCCAAGTCTGTTCGGTTGAGTCGGGGCGCGCTTGATTTTTAAGACATCCGAGAGCGAGGTGTTCAGTTCATCCCAGGTTTCTTGGCCCGCTAGGTAGGCGATGCCGGTTAAACGCTCAATTTGGCGCGGAGCTTTTCCATTCACCACGCCCTGAATGAGGATCTCGTTTTGCGCTTTGATCGTTTCGTTTAACAGCGAAATCAAATCGGTCGAGGTCGTTTTTGAGGCCGGGTCGGGGCGTAAAATTTCGAGCGTGATTTGCTCGAAGGCTTTGGCCTCGTCGCGTTCACGCGGGCGCGGATCCCAGGCCGCATGCATCGCCACTAAATTATTAAACCAGTAGCCCCACTCGAGGCCGCTTGCAAAAAGCATCTGGCCTTGAATGTGCGAACCGCGCTGAGCACCGCGGCCTAAGAGGCGAGCGTCTTCATCGTGAGCGATGAGGCGAAGGTCATGCAGGCGTCTGTCGGCGTAAGCGGGCAGGAATAGCGGCACGTCGATATCGTAGCTGATGTAGTAAGTCGATTCAGGATAAAACAAAACATTTCGTGCCCCGGCTTGCATCGACAAGAAGCGGTGAATCTCTTTGAAATCTGTTTGCCCATACGTCGGCGCCGGATCATCGAGCGAATAAAGCTCAACCGTATGCGGGAGCACCATTAGCTTTTTAT
>JAYTHQ010000275.1:0-3476 GCA_043732445.1 Bdellovibrionales bacterium
TCAATTCTGACGGTTAGGGCGCCGATCTTGAAAACACCGCTTTCTTGGTGCACGTGCGCACCGATCTGATCTTGCCAAAACTTTGTCAGATGAAGATCGTGGTTGCCTTCAAAGTAGTGAACTTCAACGTCACTTTTGACAAGTGATCGAATCGCCTCGACGACGTTGGCAAATCTTTTCGAAAAATAATCATGATCACCGACCCAGAGATCAAAAATATCGCCGACTAAGAAGAGCTGCATCTTTTGTGATGTCTCGGATGTCGTTACGCGCTCGCGGACATCCGAATAAAGTTCGGTCAGAAACTTTGTAAAAAGACGGGTTTTCGAATCGTCGGGTCCGATCAAATGCAAATCGGAAACGAAGACGGCCAGATCAGACATCCTTAAGGCTTAACATGACCAAGTGCGGGCTGGCACGTAAATGCGAAACGCCGGCTTCGCGCCGGCGTTTCGTGGGAACTCAAGTTTAGTTTCAGCGTCTTAGCCAAGCGGGGCTTCGTCTTCGTCGGGACGTGCGGTCGCTTGTTGTTTGCGGCGTAAGAACGCCGGAACGTCCAAATTCTTTTGATCGAATGGCGACTTCACGATTTCGTTCGCCAAGCGACGAGCCATTTCCAGGGAACCTTGCGAGTTGTCGACTTCCATCGACAGTTGTTCGGGTTGCGGCTGGCGGCTGCGTAAAGTTTGCGTTTCGCGGTATTGGCGCGCTTTCGCTAACAGCACATCGCGAGGCAGTGGCTTCTCGGCGTTTTCGATTTCCGCCTGGACAGAACCATTCAAATTCAGTTCGTATGAATTCGGCTCCATCGCCGCCTGCTGACTCATCGGTTGAGACATGGGCTGATGAAGCACATCTGATGAGTGCATCGCCTCGTGATAAGCTGGCGCTTGGGCGTACATTGGTTGCTGCGGAACAGGTGGAATATATGGCGCCTGCGGAGCCGACGCATATTGTTGTGTTGGCTGCTGAACCGGCGTGCGGTTCGAGTAGAACTCAACCGGAATTTGCGCAACCGCAGGCTGCGAGGTCGCGAAGCTTGTAGACGTTGTTGCCATCGACGGCATCGCGTTCATGGCCTGCGAACTCTTCATCTGGTGCGCGAGAGCTTGCATCGTTTGCTGATTCTGAGACGCGTACGCCGCTGCAGGATCGAGGCCGAATCCGGTCGCAATCACAGTCACGCGAACTTCATCACCCATCTCTTCGTCGATAACTGCGCCGAAGATAATCTCTGCATCTTCATGAGCCGCTTCGGTGATGAGCGTTGAAGCTTCGTTCACTTCGTACAACGAAAGATCCGGACCACCAGTGACGTTGATGATGATACCCGTAGCGCCGTCGATCGAAATATTTTCGAGCAGTGGTGACGAGATCGAAGCGGTCGCCGCTTCGACCGCACGGTTTTCACCGCGAGCGCGCCCCGTTCCCATAATGGCCATGCCTTTCGCCGACATAACGGTACGAATATCTGCAAAATCGAGGTTGATGAGACCGCGAATATTGATCAAATCAGAAATGCCTTTCACGGCTTGCATCAACACGTCGTCGGCTTTTTTAAAAGTTTCGACGAGTGGCGTGCGATCGTTCGCGATCGAGAGTAATTTTTGATTTGGAATTACGATGAGGGTATCAACGTTTTCTTTTAACTCTTGAATGCCTCCATCTGCGTGACGCATGCGCTTTTTACCTTCGAACATGAAAGGACGAGTCACGACTCCAATCGTGAGTGCACCCAGTTCGCGCGCGATTTTCGCGACGATCGGTGCTCCGCCCGTTCCGGTTCCGCCCCCCATACCGGCTGTAACGAAAACCATGTCGGCACCTGCGAGAGATTCAACGATATCGTTATATGATTCGATGGCTGCCCGTTTGCCGATTTCAGGATTTGCACCCGCGCCAAGACCCTTCGTGAGTTCCGCACCGAGGGTAATCTTAGTGAGAGCTTTGTGCGCGTTCAGCGCCTGACGATCAGTATTCGCAACGATAAACTCAACGCCGCCGAGACCGCCTTCAATCATTGTCGTGATCGCGTTATTACCACCGCCGCCGACGCCGACAACTTTAATGTTGGCTCCGATATTGATGTTTTCTTCTAATTCGAACATGTGCCCTCCCGGCCCATCTAAAAATTGAATAGCGGCTATTCTAAAGCGCCGCCGAAAAAGTCTTTTACCTTTTGCGCCCATTCCGACATGACGTCGGTCATGGGTGCGTTCGCTTCGCTCGAGGCTTGGTTCATCAAACGATGCTTTTCACTCAATGACATGGATTCGAGCCCGTAGACCATCAGGCCCACGGCAGTTGAACAATCAGGGCCGCGAACAATATCAGTTAAACCACCGACATTGACCGGTGCACCTCGGCGAACGGGAATGTCAGAGATGAATTCGCACATCTCGAGCAGGCCTTCCATTTGGCAGGCACCGCCGGTGAGCACAAGCCCCGAACCGATCTGATTTGCGAGACCCGATTTACGGATCTCTTGCCAGATGAGCGCCATTGTCTCCTCGGCGCGTGGCTCGATCACTTCGCAAAGATCGTGGCGAAGCAGGGCTCGCGGCTTACGGCCGCCGACCCCGTCGACTTCGATCGTTTCATTAGCGTCGACGAGATCCGCAATCGCGCAACCGAATTTCTTCTTGACGGCTTCAGCCGACGTTTGCGGAGTGCGGAGTCCCATCGCGATATCTTGTGTAAAATGTTGACCACCGACCGGAACGGTTGCGGTGAACGCAAGCGATCCGGCAGCGTAGATGACGATGTCACACGTTCCGCCGCCCATGTCGACAACGGCAGCACCGAGTTTCTTTTCGTCTTCTGATAAAACTGCGAGCGCACTCGCGAGTTGTTGAAGTACGAGACCACGAACCTTGAGGCCCGACTTCTCTGCACACTTGATGATATTCTGGAGAGCCGTTTGACCAGCGGTGACGATATGAACGTTCGCCTCAAGACGAACCCCTGACATGCCGATCGGATCAAAAATGCCGGTTTGCTCGTCGATTTTAAATTCGCGCGGAAGCACGTGAAGGACTTCGCGATCGGCCGGAACCGCGACTGCTTTTGCAGCTTCGATCACGCGCGCGATATCATCGGCTTTCACCTCTTTATTACGAATCGCGACCATGCCGCGCGAGTCGAAAGATTTCACGTGCGAGCCGCCAACCCCGACAAAAACGTCGTCGATCTTGTAGCCGCTCATGAGCTCGGCTTCTTCGCGAGCTTTCGTAATCGCTTCGATCGTCGCTTCAACGTTAACGACAACGCCTTGGCGAATACCCGTGTTCGGCGCTTGGCCGAGGCCGACAATATCGAGAGTGATCTGTTGATGGCCGTTTGCGTTCGTTTGAAGATTCGGAGTTCCGATCACGATCGAAACTTTTGTGGAACCGATATCAAGACCCGCGATGAACGCGCGTTGACGTGTCGGCTTATGAGTCGTCGTCTTTTGTCCTAGGACCTTCGTCATCCTT
>JAYTHQ010000276.1:0-3468 GCA_043732445.1 Bdellovibrionales bacterium
CCGATACCGACGTTGCCGCCGGCTTGTACGGTGATTCGGGGCAAGTTGCTGGTCTTCACCGTGAGATCAAAGTTGTCGTTATTGCCGATCGATGAGTTCGCGCCAAAGGTGTTACCGCCGTTCATGAAACCTGTACCTGCGGGAGTTGACCACGAAAGCAGGCCTGGGACACCGCTCGTCGTTAAAACCTGGCCGCTCGTGCCGGCCGTTGTAGGCAAAGTGAGCGCGTAGCTCGCTGCTAGAGAGGCCGGAGATTGAAGTGTCACTTTGTAGGTGTTCGTTGTTTCGAAAACCTGAAGGCTCTGAGTACCGATCGCTGTCGACGACAAAGACGGCGACGTGATTAATCCGCTCGAGACAATCGCAGCAGATGTGATCGAGCCGCTCGTGTTAATCGCAGTCGATCCGCCGATGGTGCCTGACGTGATCGCTGAACCGACGACTTTACCTGCAGCCGAGAGCGTAGGAATATCTGCTTCAACCAAAGCAACCGCCGCAGTAACTCGGCCATACGTATCGTAGGTGACTTTAAAGCCAGTGCCACCAGCACCTAAAGTCGCAAGCGCAATTGTGCCTGATGTTGTGATCGGTCCGCCTGTGAGGCCCGCACCGGTTGCGACCGAACTGACCGATCCGCCAGATGTGCCGACAGTCTTCACTGTCGCACCGTCGTAAAACTTTAAATTACCAGCCACCGTATCAAGCCAGACCGAGCCGGCCGCGGGTGATGCGACGTTACCGCCGCCGCCTACGGTTGTTACCACTGAGCCTGCGCCCGCTGATTGCTTCGTGTATTGCGCAGAAGTACCGCCTATTAACGCCAAGAGCTCGGTGTAATTCGCATTCGACAGCGGTGAAACGGTGTCGAGTGTGCCGTCAGCTTCAGCGACGCGAACAAGTGACGACGCTGTGAAGCCAGCGACTTGTTTCGCTTCAAACGCGAACGGAACGAAGTTCACGTTCTGCGAAGGCATCGGCTCCCAGGCAGCCATGGTTTCGTCTTTAAAATAAACTTGAAGCTTACGGCCATCGGCTGAGTTGGGGTTGTACGTTGTTCCAACCGCGCAAGTGCCGGCACTGAAGGTCAATGCGCCGTAGTTAGCGAAAACGCGGTCGATACTCATGCCTGAGGTATCAGTGCGTGAGCCACTGCCGTCGTTCATCGTGATTGCGAAAACTCCGTTTGAGGCATGCATGTCGAGCGTCTGTTGCTCTTCGTACATGAGACAACTCTCAGCCCCTGGCGAGCGAACTTGCATTTTGAATTGAACAGCAGATCCAGAGACAGGAGTTGAATCTGGTTTTAGAATGCGGCCCTGATACGTCACGCCCGACGTCGACGCAAACGCTGGCAGCGTAAAGGCCGTCGCGAGAGCGAGAGTAAAAAGGCAGGTCGAGAAATATAAAGACCGCATAAATCTTCATCGGTTTTCTGAGAATGTTACTTGATGCTCTAATTTGGGATTTAGCCTATTGAAGTCAGAGGCTTGGCGGGCGCCTCGATTTGAGTCTAGCCGGTCGAATTTAGCTAGATCCTTTTGAATTCGAAGCGGGAGTCATTCTTGTTCGACTTCTTTTTTGAGATAAGTTTTTACGTAAGCTTCTAGATAGCGTTTTGGATTTTCCGAAGTCGTTACTGAGATATTATTTGGTCACTTTTACGGCGTATTAAACCACTTAGCTGGCAAATTGCTCTTCATAGCTCAGTCGTCCGTTTTACTCCGGGCCGTCTGCGCCGAACGGCAGAAACGGCAAGATGAAAAGTGCAGTGCCGAGAACGACTAAACTTAAGACCATCAGATCGAGCGCAAGGTGAGCGAGTCGATACAGAAACTCGTGATGTCGTTTTAAGAATCGAAAGTCTGTTACGTAAATAATTTCGCAGGCGCCGTTCCCGGTGTCGGTTCTGACGGTGCTTGTTTGCCGCGGCGGCTGACCGTCGGTCGAGTAGTCGACAAGATCACCGTTGATTTCGACCTGATCGCCAATGCGAACGCTCGCAAATGTGCGCGCAAGTTCAGGCGTCGTCGGTAAGACATGGTTGTTCGAGAGCGCATCCATCTTAAACTGCGCCCATGCCTCGCCGCTTTTCGTTGAAACATAACACGTCCAATCGCCGTGCGAAAACGTGAACTTCGAGAGATCAAGTGTCTCGGCGTTTGCGCCCCAAACAACGCATAAATCGTTTGTGTTTAAATAGTCGCCAACCGCTTTGTGGGTGATGTTCTTCCAGCCCATTGCATCGGATGTCTCTACAACCATGCCGGTCAGATGGTAGTGAAAGCGCGGCTTGATTGAGTAGTGATGCCCCTCGATCTCAGTGATGAGAGTCGTGTCTTCGCCCTCGGCCAGCGGCGTTTGGAGGGGCTCGTCATGCAGGATTGGCCTTGCTTCAGGCGACGGCAGTCGCCAAGCGAGCCGAGACGAACCGAGCGCCACGAGGCCAGAAATCGCAAACACGAGCGTGCTCCATTTAGCGAGCTCGAGAGATTTCATCGTTTCGGACGACCGCGCTCTTGGCGACCGCCTTCGCGTTTCGAGCGAGCCGGCAATTTCTTGGCTGATGGATCGCGCGATTCTTTATCGCGGGCCTCGGCCTTCGCAGAGCGCACGCGTTTCTCTTTCGGCGCTTCACGCTTTTCTTGCTCGAAGATTTTCTTCAAACCCATCTCGGTCAAGAAAACGAATTCGCCTCGCTCGAGAGTTGTCGGCATTTTCAATTGGCCGATCGCAATCCGCTGAAGTTTCAAAACATCGAAACCGATTTTCTCGAACATGTAACGGATCTGACGGTTTTTACCTTCAGCGATGCCGACTCTGATCCAGTCCTTATCAGTCGAACCTTTTGAGCGTGCGCGCTCGACAAGTTTTGCCGAGACACGGCCCGACGGAATCGAAACGCCTTGTTTCAAACGCAAAAGCTGTTCGTCGGTCGGGTGCCCTGAGACTTTGACGATGTAAGTCTTCAAAATTTCTTCTTTAGGGTGATTCACGGCTTGTGCGAAATCGCCGTCATTGGTGAGAAGAATCATTCCCTCTGAATCCCAATCGAGACGACCCACCGGAAAAACCCTGACCGGCAAGCGCTGAAAGTAATCAGAGACCGACGGTCGACCTTCAGGGTCGTTCATCGTCGTGACGACATGTTTTGGCTTATTGAAAAGTACGTACACTTTTTCGCCGGTTGGTTTCACGGGCTTACCGTTGACCGTGATGCGGTCTTCGGGGTTTACGCGAGTACCTAATTCGAAGACTTTTTTGCCGTTCACGAGAACAGCGCCTTCAGAAATTAATTGGTCGGCGTGGCGGCGGCTCGCAACTCCGCATTCAGCGAGGAATTTATTTAGACGGGTAAGTTTTTGATCTCGGGCCATGGTTCATCTTTCAGGAGGTCTTTGTCTTCGGCCTTCGACGCCGTTCGATAGGACGGTTGAGACGCTTGCACGAGCGCCAAAGTTTTCTCGAGAT
>JAYTHQ010000277.1:0-3468 GCA_043732445.1 Bdellovibrionales bacterium
TCGACGCACATTATCGATGCGTATTTTCTACTCGCTGAAAGCGAATATCAAATTGGCCGAGAAGAGAAGTCGGTCGAAACTATCGAGACGATGATCTCGTTGTTTCCGGAGAGCGAGCTCACGGGATTCTCGCTGCTTCGCTTGGGCAAAATTTTTGAGAAACAAGATCGTCTCGAGGATGCCGCCGATATTTACCGATCGGTTCTTACGAACTTTCAGCAGCGCGAAATCGTGACGCAGGCATCGGCCGCTCTGAAAGCTGTGGCATTATGAGAGGCGCTCAGAGCGACTTAGCGCACCTCCTTGTTTTCATCGCGACCTTCTCGCTCGAAGTCACCGTTCGCGCCCAAGAGTTCATCACGCAGGAGCCGCTGAAATGCCTGGCCCGTGCGACATCTGTTTGCGCGATTGAAAATTCAAGCTCGATCGGTTTTGAAGTGAAAATGGGGTCTTCGACGCTCATCTTAGACCAGGGAGCTGCGATCATTCGCCAAGCAGATGATGAGTTGCGATTAATCAAAGGAACGATTTGGATTAAAGCTGCATCCACCATTCGTATTCGAAGCGAATTTGGCGAAATTGCGAATTCAGAGCCGGGTGATTTTTGGATCTCGCGGACCAGCGAAGTGATGACGGGTTCGGCAATCTCGACGCCACTTCAGCTCTCGCCGCGGGCGTCGAAAGACACGCTGGAAGTCGCACCTGGTTTACAGAACACCATTGGGGCGATCGGCTTCGATGGCCAGGCGACGACTTCGATTCCGCTGCCAATCCCCTTCAAAGATCATATTCTTCGTTGGGCCCGTCTCTACCATGGGCCAAAGAAGCAATTCGAGTCCGAGGTCGCTGAGTTTCACGACCGCTGGCTAAAAGCTAGCGAAACGGCGGCCGACATCAGTCAAACGCTTTATGAACGCCAAGTCGCTTCCGTCGAAAATGCAAAGGCGGCGAGGGCGGCCCAGGTAAAAAAAGCCAATGCTGAGAACAACGAACTGCGCTCTCTCTTTCGCAAGCGTTCGCTAGAAGGTCTATAAGCGATCTGCTAAAACCAAGGCCTAGACTACAGGCCGGTTTTCACAACCGAGCCTTTGGCGCTCTCCTCTCCTCGTTCGCGAAAATGCTAAGATAAAGCGAAGACACGGGAGACGGGCTTATGGCAGTTGGTTCAGCTTCTGATCGTAATAGTCAAAGTGATGAAGTTCGCCTAACACTCGAAGCTTATAAAAAGCGCGAGGCGGAGCAGGCGAAGCAAAACGGTCAACAACTCAAGCACGTTACCGAATCGGCTCAGACCGAAATCGAGAGCGTGAAAGCTGAGCATCAACGTCAGATGGACGAGCTCAAGACAAAGACGCGCGATGCGATCAGCAGTCGCGACATGAAATATCAGAAAGATATCGGCGAACTTCGCGAGCTTCATCAGAAGCAGCTTCAACGAGTCGCGGTCGAAGCCGACGGCAAGCTCGATCGGCATGAAGACGCATTAAAGGGCGAGATCAAACGTGAAGAGGTGACTTCAAACCTTCAGCGCGCAATTTTGAAGGAAAACTACGAAGGCGAACTCAAAGAAAAAGATGCGAACTTAACTGATTACTCGACTCGCTCTCGCGATCAGTTCCAGCAATCATCGGGCGAAATGAAAAGTCGCCTGACAAAGTTGCACGGAGCAGAGTTGAAAGAAGTCTCTGACGATCGGAACGCTCAAGTCGGCGCTAAGCAGGCGGAACTTCGGAATTACCAGAAATCAAAAGATCAGCAGTTCAGGGCGACCGATCGACAGCATAAATCAGAAGTGAACCGTTTGAACGACGGCTTTGAAGCGTCGCTCAGCGAAGAGAGTCAAAATCACGCTCTGAGCCTTCAAGACACGCGTGAAAAAATGCAAGAGGGTCTTGCCCGCAATCGCGATAAGTTCGAGAAAGCAGCCGAAGACTTGCGCGATCAATCCGAAGCCTCTCGCGACGAGCTGGCGGGTACTGTTGGCGGGCGTATCGGTACGCAAGTCCGATCGCTTCAGCAAGAAAATCGTCGGCTACAAGATGACGCGGTTCGTGCAGACGAAAAGTATAATCATCAAAAAGCGCGCGAGCTGACAAATTTGCGTGATGCGATGACGGCAAACATCGATGATCTCGAGAAAAATCGCGACGAAACTCTCGCGTCGATCAACGATCGCACCCACAAAATTATTGGCGACAAGGTCAAAGAGAATGACCGCACCCTCACGGTCACCCGACGGGCGTATCAAGAGCAAGTGGCAGACAACAATACGCGCCAGGAAGAGCGTCTTGGCCTGACGAAATCTGAGGCCGCGAAAACTCTCGGCCACGAACGGATCACGAGCGATACGCGCGTCAGTCGTTTGAAAACCTCGGGTGAGCTTCGCGAAGGACAGTTGAGAAATTATTTCGATCATGCCTCAGAGTCGATGAAGGACAACTTCGATACAACGTTGCACACGATGCGCGATCAGAATCAGCGCGATCAGCAGACCCTGATCAATAATTTCACAAAGCAGTCGCAAGAGAGCGACGCGAAGCTTCAAATGCAGATGGGCGATATCGGTACGAAGTACGAGAAGCAGATGGCGGAGATGAAAGAAGCGCACTCTCAACAGTTACGCGAGCAACAAGTAGCTTCTACGCGCATTCAGCACGAACTCGAAAAGAAGTCTTCGTTTGATCTCAAGGCGCAAGCCGCTCAGTACGATGCGCGAATCGCGAAGCTTCAGGAGCTCCACGAGCAGGCGATGGAAAACGCACGAACGAAGCACGAAGAAAGTCTTGCCATTATGACAACGAAACGAAAGACTTAGAGCCTTCAACGGAAACGTTAAGGGGGCTTAGAAGATGTTAGCAGACCGTCGAACCAAGATCGTCGCGACCATCGGGCCCGCTACTCAATCTAAAGATAATCTGCGCAAAGCCATCATGTCGGGTATGAACGTTGCCCGACTCAATTTCAGCCATGGAACTCACGAAGACCACTTAAAGGTGATCAAAAATCTTCGCGAACTATCGGTCGAGCTGGGTGCGCCCGTCACGATCCTTCAAGATCTTCAGGGCCCAAAAATTCGCGTCGGCCGTTTTGAAAACGGCTCAATCGAATTAACCGATGGCGAAGAAGTCATTATCACCGTTGATGACGTTTTAGGTAAGCCAGGTCTGATCCCTTCAGATTACAAAGATCTTCCGCGCGCGGCGACTCCGGGCAATCGCCTCATGCTCGACGACGGTCTTCTCGAGCTCAGAATTGACTCAGTCAAAGGCTCAAACGTATACGCTACCGTCGTTTACGGCGGCACGCTCAAGGATCGTAAGGGTATCAATATTCCCGGCGCTCAACTCGCTGTTGAATGTCTGACCCCAAAAGATTTGCGCGATCTCGAATTCGGTCTCGAGAACAACGTCGATTATGTCGCCTTGAGTTTTGTTCGAAAAGGCGACGACATTCGCGAGCTCCAAGAGA
>JAYTHQ010000278.1:0-11208 GCA_043732445.1 Bdellovibrionales bacterium
TTACCGAAGGGTGTCAGATTAAAAGTCGTCGATGACTCAGACGATATTCTGATTCCGCCGAAATCTTGTTCGGTTGAACAGACGGCTCTTTTTACGGACGATGGTTTAATTCATATCGTCAGCGACTATTGGTCGCTCATGTCAGAGACTGATAAAGCGGGCCTGATTTTACACGAAGCCCTTTATTCGTTTATGCGAATGTATTCGGGCGCTACCGATTCGGTTCGATCACGAAAAATCAATGCCTACGCGTTCTCTGGATTTCCGTTCGTTAAAATTGCTGATGGGACAGGTGCTAGTTGGACGTGCTCAGGAAGCGACGGATCACGCTTTGTGAAGTTCTACGCCACTCAGTCGCCGGCGGGTCTCAGTTTTGACTTCGCATTTTTGCCAGACGGGCTCGTGTACAGCAAGACAACGACGACGGCTCATCCCGATGTCGACTTGCCGACCGGAAACCCAAGCGGGCCGAAAGGTCCGTTAGGTTGTCGTTTCCTTCAAGTGAATTCCAACTTCGAAAATGATAAGGCGATCTTATTTTGTCACTATCAGACGACCGTTAACGGTGTTACGACCGACCGCCATACGGTAGAAGTTGCGCCACTATCAACACCGAACGATCGAGCTAGTTTTCCGTATTCATGCCAACCGAGATCAGATCGAAACTAATTCCCTTGCAGGAATTTGAGAATTTCGGTGCTGCCTTTGATTGTATCTTCGTAGCCGTTTTGAATTAGTAAGCCGCAGAAGTCCGGATCGAAGAGTAAGTAGCTCGTCATCTCAGAGGCTTCTTTTGAAGAGCCTAATCCGCCGACGAGATATTTGATCGTGCGGGGCAGACGATCGAAGAGTTCGCCCGCTAAGTTGCCGATGTCTTTTGAAGGTCGGAGCCAGAGGTAATCGACTTTTTTGAGGCCTGCATTGCTGCGAGCTTCGTCCGGGATCAACGACAGCGTTTGATTGATGCGCGCCATACGCTCCATGTCGACGTCGACGGCATCAAGTAATAACGCATTCAAGATCACCCCGAGCACGCGCGCGACCGTCGGTTCCATGGTCGTCGTCGGTGGGGGAGTTAATCCGTCAGGGCGACGAACGCTCACCACCAGCAAGCGCTCGGCGCCTAGGTGAATGGCGGGGCTCAGCGGAGCCGTGTTGCGTAAACAGCCATCGCCGTAATGTTCATCGCCCACAGCGACCGGCGGAAAAAACAGCGGTAATGCGGACGACGCCATCACATGATCGGCCGAGATCCACGCTTTCTCCGAGCGGCGACGCGAGCGCTCCCACATCGGAAATTCGTTGGCACTTTGGACAAAGTTGACGCTCGTTGAATTCGAATAGTTCATCGCCGTAATTGCTAATGACGAAAGATGGCCTGCGCGCAGGTTTTCGTCGATCTGGTTAAACGGAATCGTTTCTGCGAGAAGCTTGCGAAGCGGAGACGTATCGAGAAGAGAGCGCGCGAATTTTTTTCGGTAAAACGCGCCGAGCGTCGCATCGGTTAAAAATTTTAATCCCGAACGACCCGCTGACATCGCATCGGTCTTAAAAACTTTGTCGGCTGT
Organism: Bdellovibrionales bacterium; assembly: GCA_043732445.1. Lineage (GTDB taxonomy): Bacteria > Bdellovibrionota > Bdellovibrionia > Bdellovibrionales > JAMPXM01 > CAJYOV01. Next base: position 1,569 of record JAYTHQ010000278.1, read on the forward strand.
TAAGCTCTGCCACATGATCGCCATATTGTCGGCGGCTTCGGAAAAATGATCGCAACGTGCGGCCAAGTAAGCCGCGTTGATGGCCCCGGCACTGACGCCGGTGATGATCGGAAATGGTTGCGCGATGCCGGCACCGCGGCAGATTTCAGCTATGCCTTTGAGCACGCCAGCTTGGTAAGCGCCGCGCGCACCGCCGCCCGACAAAACAAGTCCGACTCGAGGTAAACGACCTAAGTTGGCGGAAGTTAAATTCGGGGCCGAGCGAGTGACGGGTGCGTTCATGCGTACGCACAGAATACGCTGAAAACCCCGGACTTCGAATGGGGACCACGTCGACCTAGACAAAGCGCTAGACCGGCGTGGTTGGGGATCAGAACTTAGATTGAATTTTGAGTGGGCTGGACCGGATGCCGGCGACGCGATATCTCGCGTTTTCCGGCCTCGTCGAGCAAGACCGCGAGCTTATCGCAAGCCTCATTTACCGCGAGATGAATATCCGAGCTCGCCTTACTGATGAAGACGTCTTTTTTCTTTGGATAGCGAACTTCGACCTCGCAGCAGAACTCGGGCGTTCCGCGGTTCGTGCGATTTAAATCGCTAATCAACCAGACCAACACGTGAGCATCGTGGCGATGAACGAAGCCCTCGACTGCGACATTCACTTTTTCAGTAACGTAATTCTCGAGAATTTCGGATCTGTCCATATGACGGAATTGCACATCGATACGCATACTCATTACTCCTTCTAAACACAGCTATTCCTAACTGGGCCAACATCAAGAGTATCAAGGATTGACCCAGCCGCGTGGTCGCTTCCGTGGCGTTTTTGTGACGATGAGGCAACAGGGCCAAGTGTGAACTGACCCCCACAAAAAAATTATGAATACGCCTCAACTGGAGGGCACGAGCAAACGAGGTTTTTATCGCCGTAAGGATTGTTGATCCTCGCGATTGACGGCCAGAATTTTCGAGCTTTAACCCAAGGCAACGGAAAGACCGCGCGCTCGCGCTTGTAAGGCCGATCCCATGTATCGGACGTTGCAACCATCATTGTGTGAGGCGCACGTTTCAGAGGATTGTTTTCGCGATCGAGTTGGCCGCTTTCGACTTCGCGGATTTCTTGACGAATAGAGATCATCGCTTCGCAGAAGCGATCGAGTTCGGCTTTTGATTCGCTTTCTGTCGGTTCAATCATCAGCGTTCCGGGCACAGGCCATGACATCGTCGGCGCGTGAAACCCGTAATCGATCAAACGTTTCGCAACGTCTTCGACTTCAATTCCGCTGGTCACTTTTAACGGACGCAGATCGATGATGCATTCATGAGCGACACGTCCGTTTTTGCCTTTGTAGAGAACCGGGTAATGACCTTCGAGACGTTTCGCAATGTAGTTTGCGTTTAAGATCGCGGTCTCGGTAGCGCGTTTTAAGCCGTCACGTCCCATCATGACGATGTACGCCCACGAGATCGGAAGAATCGAGGCACTGCCGAATGGCGCGCTCGCAACCGCCGAGACGCCGCCCCGAAGGCCAGTGCCTTTGGCCGTCGAGTGGCCTGGCAAAAATGTTTTGAGATGCTCGCGGACACCGATCGGCCCCACGCCGGGTCCGCCGCCGCCGTGCGGAATGCAGAACGTTTTATGCAAATTCAAATGACAAACATCAGGGCCGAAATCGCCCGGGCGAGAGAGCCCGACGAGCGCGTTGAAGTTGGCGCCGTCCATGTAGACTTGGCCGCCATTTTCGTGAACGATCGCGCAGATCTCGCTGATCCCTTCTTCGAACACGCCGTGGGTGGATGGATAGGTGATCATCAGTGCGGCGAGCGCCTCTTTGTTTTCGAGGGCGCGGGCGCGAAGATCGGCGACATCGACGTTGCCTTCGGCGTCAGACTTGACCACGACGACTTTCATGCCGGCCATCACAGCGCTTGCGGGGTTTGTTCCGTGCGCGCTGGCCGGAATCAGACAAACGTTTCGGTGAGGGTTGCCTTGCGACCGGTGATAATCGCGAATTGAAAGAAGACCCGCGTATTCACCAGCGGCGCCCGAGTTCGGTTGAACAGAAACCGCGGCAAAGCCGGTAATTTCCGCGAGCATGCCCTCAAGTTCGTGAATCATGGCGATCGAACCCTTGGCTTGGTCCATCGGGACGAACGGATGAAGCAAATTAAATTCAGGCCACGTGACAGGGATCATCTCGCTCGTTGCGTTTAATTTCATCGTGCAAGAGCCGAGCGGGATCATCGAGTGCGCCAGCGACATATCCTTGGACTGCAAGCGCGTGATGTAGCGAAGCATCTCGGTTTCAGAATGGTAGGCATGAAACGTCGGGTGCGTTAAGTAAGCCGTCGTGCGCGCAAGCTTCGCGGGTAAACCCGATCCGACCTTCGCGACCGATGCGTCAACGTCAAAAGCCTGGGCCGACGGCGCAAAAACTTTCAGGAGTTTTGCGACGTCTTCGCGAGTCGATGTTTCGTCGAAGCTGACGGTGACGGTCGTGGCGTTCAGCTGCCTGAGATTCATGTGCGCATCGAGCGCGCGTTTTAAAATAGCGTCAGCCTGATCGCCGACTTCAACCGAGACTGTATCGAAGAAGGCGGCAGCACTCACTTTAAGACCCGCAGTTTTTAATCCGTCAGCGAAAACGTTGGCCAATCGGTGCGTCCGTTCGGCGATGCGCTTTAAGCCGACCGGTCCGTGGTAAACGGCATACATTGATGCCATCACGGCGAGGAGAACTTGCGCTGTGCAGATGTTGCTCGTCGCTTTCTCGCGGCGAATGTGTTGTTCACGCGTTTGCAAAGCAAGGCGCAAAGCCGGCTGATTTTCTGCATCGATGGAAACCCCGACAAGGCGGCCAGGGATAGAGCGCTTAAATTCCTCACGCGTTGACAGGTAGCCGGCGTGAGGTCCGCCGAAACCCATCGGAACGCCGAAGCGTTGCGAGGTCCCGACGGCCACATCAGCGCCCCATTCGCCCGGCGGTTTCAGAATCGTTAACGAGAGCAAATCGGCTGATGCGACAACAAGCGCTCCCGCCGCATGAGCTTTTTCGGCAATCGCCGTATAGTCGACGACGACTCCCGAGGTGCCGGGGTATTGCAGAAAGCAGGCAAAAGTTTTGTCGTCGAATGTAAATTTGTCGGCGGCCTCGACCGCGACCTCAATTTCAAGAGGTTCAGCGCGGCGACGCAAAACTTCGATCGTCTGGGGATGAACTTCGTCAGAAACTAAAATGCGCGACGCGGTTTTCATTTTAGTGACCGAATGGCAGAGATGCATGGCTTCGGCCGCAGCGGTGCCTTCATCGAGAAGAGACGCATTTGAAACCTGAAGGCCGGTGAGATCCATCACGAGCGTTTGAAAATTCAAAAGTGCTTCGAGGCGCCCTTGCGCGATTTCGGCTTGGTAAGGCGTGTAGGCCGTGTACCAGCCCGGATTCTCGAGTACATTTCGCAAAATCACAGTCGGGGTGAACGTTCCGTAGTAGCCGGTTCCAATAAACGATTTCAAAACGCGATTTTGCGAAGCGTACGCACGCGCTTTTGAAAGCATTTCCATTTCCGGAACGGCCGCGGCGAGATCCAAACCTTTTTCGAGCAGGATCCCGGCGGGAACCGTCGACTTGACGAGTTCGTCAAAGCTTTTCAGATTTAAGCTTGCGAGCATCGCTTTCGCATCAGCGGGCGAAGGGCCGACGTGACGAGAAATGAAGTCCGAACGATTTTCGAGTTCCGACCAATTTGGGCCATTCGTTGACATCAATTTTTACCTCGGGGATATGACATTTCTTAGCATGGATAAAAATCCGAAACCATCTGAAAAGCCTGCCTACGAGCGCCTTTACCAGATGACGTTAGTCTTCGGTGCTGGTGCTAAGAAAAGGTGAATCGCCGAACTCGTCGTCGCACCCAGTGGCTTCCATGACTTTCGTGACCTCATTCTTAACACTTTCGGCGGCACTGCTGCGCCGGATAATCTCATTGGTGTGACGCAGTCGATCGATCATGCCGCGCATGACCGCGATCGCCCACTCAGGAAGTTCGGTGATAAGTTCGTTGTAAGCCTCTTGCGAAACTTTGGCGGCTTTGACTTGGGTCAATGCGCGGCACGAGGCCGACCGAGGTTTGTGATCGAGCATCGCGAACTCGCCGATCGAAGTGCCTGGACCCATGACACCGAGAGCAATTCGATGACCCTTGGCATCGGTTTTATAAACTTCGACTTCGCCCTCTTGAATCACAAAAAAGTGAAACGTCTCTTCGTGTTCGTGGAAGAGAACTTCGTTGGCTTCAAAGGTGATTTGTTCAATGCGCGAATCGGTGCCGTCGGTCATGAAACTAGGATGAGCGAATTTTCGGGCGGGTTCAACGATTCGTTAGCTGCGCCGAGCACTTTTGTTTTTAGTCTTGCGAGCGGTCTTTTTGATCGGCGCGCGCGGAGCCTTGCGTTTGGTTGAGGTCGCTTTCTTCACTGTCGCAGAGCCGCGATTTTTACGAACTAACGAGACAAATTTTTCGAAATTCGTGTCGATCCGTTTTTGGAGATCGACGACGGTCAAGCGAAGCGCCTTATAACGCTTTTCAAGACGGACGCGGCGTTCTGGCGAGAGCGCCGTTGTGAGATCGAAAGCTCGGACTTCGCTCGCCAGGCGGCCAAGTTCTTTTTTGAGCTCGTCGACGTCTGAGAGTCGCTTCAATTCGGCTTTAAGTGATTTGAGCTTCATGGTCATAGGGCCTCCGGTTTGAGCGAATAACTGCAGGCTCCTGCTATCACTTTTTTGAGAGCAGCGCTACTTCGGCTTCAATCTTTTTCCCGTCACTCTCGCTGAATGACTCGTGACGCTCGAAGATTCGGCCTTTTTTGTCGATCAAGAAGCTGGTTGGTAAGGCCTCAACGACTGCCTTGTCCACGAGGATTTTCTTCTCACCGTCGTAGGCGAGCGGAATTTCTAGGGGATGTTCGGTTAGGAAAGCGTTTGCCTCAGCTCGCGTGTCGTCGAGGTTAACCCCGATGACCATCAGACCTTTATGCGTTTTCACGAGCTGATTGAGGAACGGAAGCTCTAATTTACAGGGCGCGCACCAGCTGGCCCACAGATCGACGATCACGACTTTGCCTTTGTATTTGGCTAAATCGATGGAGCCCTTGCCGTCGAGGGCCGGCAACGTCACAAATGGAAACACATCGCCTTTGCCTAGCTTTGCTTGAGCGGCGGTCACAAAAAGAGTCGAAACCACGAGAGCGAGCATCAGTTTTTTCATGATGGGTGATTTACCTGAATTCGTGAGGTAGAGCAATTTCTGTGACTCGCAAAGTGTGGTTAGAAACAGACTGGGACCGCTATCCTTCAGCCGAAACGGGCTGGATGGACGTCGCTACATTTTTGCAAGATCTTGAAGAGGCAAACCTTGTCGTGGCGGGGCGACTTTCGAAGACGGCTGGCAAATTTGAAATCGAATCGGGCGGAGCTCGCCTCGAATTTGAATTGAACCACGATCTGAAATGGCTAAAGACGTCATCACAAAGAGCGATGCAAAAGCGACCCGAAAAGGAGCTCTTTGCCACGGGTGACCTTATCGCTGTTCGGCTGGACCGAGCGACTGGGGTGTTTGAAGCCGCTGAAATCCTTTTACTGACGCCGGCGTTTGGCACTGCCGATTCGAATCTGTCTTTTCACGTCGCGAGGTCGAAGGCATGGGCCGACTACCTTCAAGCGATCCGCGAATTTTTTGGCGAACACGGCTTTATCGACGTGCAGACGCCAACGTTAGTGCCCTCGCCAGGCACGGAGCCGTTTCTAGAGCCTTTCGCAACCGCCTGGACGCTCGGTTCAAAAACACAAAATCTCTACCTTCCGACGAGTCCTGAGTTTCACCTGAAGCAGCTACTGAGTCGCGGGTGGAGCAGAATTTTCGAATTGAAAACCTGTTTTAGAAATGGCGAGCTGGGCGCTCATCATCAGCCTGAATTTTTAATGCTCGAATGGTACCGCGCGTACGCAAACCTTGAGGCGATTGCAGGCGACGTCGAAACGCTTCTGCAAACGCTCTCGCTGAAATTTTCGCGCGAAGTTCCTCGCCTTTTGCGAACAACGGTTTCGGATCTCTTCGCTCGCCACTACTCAGGTTTTGAACTGACGCCGCAAACGTCGGCTCTCGACCTTCGCGAACTCGCTACCTTAAACGATGTCGAATGGAGTTTGTCGGACTCCTTCGATGATCTTTTCTTTCGACTTTTTCTCGAGAAGATTGAACCGACGCTCGGGATGAACGGGCCACTTCTCGTTTCCGATTACCCACCGTCGCAGGCGGCTCTTTCACGCATTGGCGCGCATGGATTTGCCGAGCGCTTTGAGATCTATTGGCGGGGTCTTGAAATCGCGAACGCCTTTCATGAACTCAACGATCCGGCTGAGAATGAAAAGCGCTTCGCGGGTGACGCCTTAAAAAAATATGAGCTTGGTCAGGTGCCTGTTCCGCGCGACGAAAACCTGATGCGTGCCTTAAAAACAGGAATGCCACCTTCGGGTGGCATTGCGCTTGGGGTCGATCGCTTGTTTATGGCCTTGTTTGGTCTCGAGACAATCGCGCAGACACGCGCGTTTCCGCTCACGCGTCCTCGCTGAAAATGTGCTGGTTATTCGCCGCGATTGATTTCTTCTTTTAATTCTTTGCCGACTTTAAAGAACGGCAGCTTCTTTTCCTGAACATTGATCACTTCCCCGGTGCGCGGGTTGCGACCTTTGTAGGCGCCGTAATAGCGATTCACAAAAGAGCCGAAGCCGCGAATTTCGATTCGGTCATTTCGCATCAAGGCTTCGACCATTGAATCGAAAATCGTGTTCACGACGGTCTCTGCTTTTACGCGAGTGATGCCCGCTTTTTCTGAGATCAGATTGATCAAATCCGCTTTGGTCATTGTGCTCTTTGCCTCATTTGGGTCGCAGTTCCCATGATAGAGAAGGCACGTCACGATTCAAACGGTTTTTTGATTGGCGATATGAATTCAGCGCGTAATCTCGCATCTTTACGAGTTAGCAGCATGCGTTAACTGAATTCTGGACTGGACTCTCGGGAGCCGCTCAGAGGGAAACGTCGTCGCTCACGAGTCCACGGCTATAATGCTCCGACACGTAGCTGACGGCCGAGAGAGTTAATATAAACAGATTTACTACGACTGCTTCGGCCATGGTGGACCAGTAAAGACCGACTGCGTGAAACGCGATCTGTGCACCAACGCCTCCCGAAATGAGCACGCGGTGCCAGTAATGTGACTCAGGAATCTCAGAATAAATACGGTAGCTCATCAGTAAGAAGCCAAGAACGAAGAGCAGGTAAAACGCCGCTCCTAAAACTCCGGTTTGCGCCAAGAGCTGGAAATAAACATTCCCGGTGCTCGAGTCGTAATCGACCGCGCGGACAGCATCGTGACCAACGCCAGTCCACGGAGATTTTTGCCAAAGTGCAACTTGCGCATTGATCTGCGTGCGCTGGTGTTCGGCGCGCACAGTTTCTGCGGCGTTAACACCGTCGAGCATTTCGCCCGGCGATCCGGCGTACGTGGCGACGAGTACGACAACAAAGAAGGCAACAAGCGATGCCAGCAGGACAAACCACTGTTTGCTCTTCATCAACATCGTGATCATGACGCCCATAAAGGCCGCCAGCCAAAGTCCCGGGCGATACGTCCAGAAAACTGCGAGCGCTAACAAAAGCGTAACGCCAAGAGGTAAATAGCGCTGGAACCATTCGTCTTTTTTATCGGAGAGTAAAAATGTCGCCGCAGGAAAAGGTAAAACGATCGCGAGAACCGTTCCAAAAATCTCGGGCGAGCGGAAAAAGCCCGTCGGCACAAAGTACGGACGACTTTTAATCGGGGCATCGGCAAGCGCGATGTCGCGAATAAGATCAACGCCGGTGAAGTGCTGCCAAAGACCGTAGGCCGCAAGACAGCTCGCGGCCGCAAGCATCAAAAAGAAAATACGGTTGATGCCAGGAAACAGCTCCCAGCAGTAGGCCAAGCCGTAGAGAAGTAAAACCCAACGGGCATCGCCCAGCGTGGCAACGACATCGGCCGGTGATGAAGCGCTGAGGCTCGTCAAAAGGGTGACGAGTAAAATTCCCAGAAGAAAAAGATCGGAACCCACTCGAAAAAAACGGAATTCGCGCGTCCGGCTGACGCGATCGGCGAGAATATAAATAAACGTCAAGATCGTGCCTGACCAAGCCGCGATTTCAGAACCCGCGCGCGAGAAGAACGAAAGGATCACGAGTGCAGAAAGTAGCCACGGAATGGGGGTGCCGACGACCGACTTGAGATAATAAACAAGTCGGTCGCGACTTGACGTGACTTCAATGTCTTGGAGCCAGCGTCCCGTGACACGTTCGTGAGCTTTCGCGCTCGGAGTAACCCTGGGATCCGCGTATGTCGACATTTGGTCTTACCCGTTGGTGAACAAGAAATCGCTGAAGCGATTCAAGATCGTTCCCGGAAGTTTATAAGCCCCGGTGTTCTTGAGAATAGCATAGTAGGACGTCAGCGTTTCAATCACCATTTTTTCCGGATCAAAGAGACTTAAAACTTTCTCTCGCGCGTGCTCGCCGATCGAGTCGATCGGGATTTGGCCCGCAAAGATATCCAGCAGCAGGTTTGAAAGTTCGGCAACGTCGGCTGGGCGAATTAAGAACCCGTCTTGACCGTGCTCGACGATGGTCCCCATCGAAGAGACTTCGGATCCAACGATGACCTTCTTTTGCGCCATTGCCTCGAGCAGGGAGGGCTCAAAACCAGTCGTTCGCGCGCTGAGATTCACGAACACGTCGGCCAAAGCGATGTAGTCAGGAATTTCGCTCTCTTTGACCGCGCCGGTGAAAATGACTTTGCTGCCAAGTGCTAGCGTCAACATCTCGTACTCGATCTCTTTAAACTTCGGACCATCACCAACAACGATTAAGCGCGCGTTTGGTTTTTTGATGACGACCTGCTCGAACGCTTCCAGGAGATTTCGCACGTCCCCGACTTCGGTCATATCGGTGATCGTCACGACGACCTTTGCGGTCTCCGGAACGCCGACGGCGCGCCGGAGTTCGTCAGATTTTTCACGCGGCGCGAGGTCACCGATTTCAATTCCATACGGAACCGTGTGAATGCGCGCGTCAGGATAAAGATAGTAACGCTCAAGTGCCAGGCGCTCGCGGGGTGATGTGACAAAGACGCCGTCGGCGGTTCGTAAGAGCTGCCGATCGCGGCCATAGAACGACCTTAAAAATCTGTAGCCAACCGCAATGCCCGTGCTGATCAAACTTCCGAGCGTTTCCTGTGACATACCCATAATGGCAAAAAGCTCTGCCAGACGGGTCGCCGCAACATCGTAGGCGATCGCGACGTTATAAGACTTTTTAAAGCGACTGATGCCGAGAGCTGAATCATCAACGCTGTGAACAAGATGGAAAGGCCCGGTTGCGGTGTGGGTATGTAGGTCAATGAACTTTGATTTCACAAGATTTGGGAAGGGGTCTCGACGAACACGCGCGGCTCGGCCCTCCATCAAGAAAAAGATGCGCACGCCGTCTTGAACGATTTCTTGTTTACCCGACGGATGGGATGACGACAAAACAATCACGCGGTGACCGCGCG
>JAYTHQ010000279.1:0-3456 GCA_043732445.1 Bdellovibrionales bacterium
GCCTGAATTTAAATACGGAAGGACGTCGACGAATCGAAACATCTGCGTTTTGAACTGATCGTTTTTCATCGACCATTCCATGATGTTGCCGTACCAATAATTTTTGCTGAAAATCGAGGTCCCTTCAGACTCCATCTGGCTGAAGATTTTCTCGCCTTTTGCTTGAATCGACGCTTGCAACGAATTCTTCGAATCCATTAGAGGGCTCCGCCTTCGGCTATTTTTTTATGGTGCGGGTGAGCCTACCGCCAGCAACCCTGGTTTTGAAGCGATTTTCGAAAGGCTTAGTCGATGCGCCACTGGGCCTGCACAAAGCCTTCGATTTCAGCAGACAGGTGGTCGCCCTTTTTGAGCTGTGCGACCCCTTTTGGCGTGCCAGATAGCAATAAGTCCCCAGCGCACACCGGGAAACGCTCGATCAGGTAAACGCGAAGTTTTTCGACAGAATGAATCATATCGCTCGTCAATCCGGTTTGCCGGCGCTTGCCGTTGACGTCGAGGAAGAATTTGAGAGTCTGCAAGTCAGTTCCCTCTGGAATGGCCACAAGGCGCCCAAGCGGGCATGAATCACGAAACGACTTCGCCAATGTCCAGGGATGGCCTGAGGCCTTCAGTTTTGCTTGAACGTCACGGGCCGTGAGATCAAGAGCAATCGTCATTTGTGAAAATCGAAGACGGTCATCGAATCGAAAAGCGATTTCGCACTCGTGATGAATATCGTCGGTGAAAGTTGGAAATGAAAACGCGGAGCCACTGGCTACGATGGTGCTTCCGGCTTTCAAAAAAATCATCGGTTCGTCCGCGGCGACGGGCACGGCATTCCCCAGCTCCTTTGCGTGCTCGCCGTAGTTGCGGCCGACGGCCCAGATATTTCTTGGTTCAGTCATTTTCTATCTCCTTAGCCGCGAGGTTCGATGCGTGAGCGCGTCCGCGCTTTCAGAATATCGTCGCGCCAGTCAAAAATTTGATATTCAAGAGTTGACCACGTCGCCTGCGATTCGCGCTCTGAGAAATCGGTGGGCCAAAGACGCGCGGCCGCCTCAAGAACATCGAGGTGAGAGCAAACGTAGATCGTGTCTGTGGGCGCTTTTGATTTTGCAAAGCGCTTTTGAATTAAATCGATCACTCCGCGAATTCGCTGTTCGAACGAATTGAACGTTTCGTTATCGTGACGCTCATCAAGTTCAGCCATGATCTTAATTTCGAGCGATGACGCGCGCGCGAGCGGCAGTAAAGTTTGGCGGGCCCGAAGCTTGGGTGATGACACGAGGCAGGTCGGGCGGGGCAATGCTTTCAGGGATTCGACCTCCGTGGCAAAATCTTCGGCTTGTGCGAGGCCCACTGAGTTCAGCGGGAATTCCGTGCCGATCGAGGGGGCCAAGCCTGAGCGTGTTGCATGCCGAAGAAGAACAAGATTCATGCTTGCACCGAAGCCAGGTTTGAGTGAACTTAAACGTCATGGTCGAAAATGACGACGCGACTTACAATATATCTTCAGGCGTGGTCGCCCAGCGGGTCCACAAATTTTTAACTGAAGACCTCACGGTGCGCATTTCAGCGGTCAACGCCACTAGCGTCGTCGATGAGATGCGCTCAATTCAGAATAGTTATCCAATCCCTACCGTGGCCGTCGGCCGTTCGATGGTGGGCGCTCTTTTAATGGCGTCGCACCTCAAAAATGGCCAGGAACTTTCGCTTTATTTTCAAGGCAACGGGCCCCTTGGTCGGGTTTTCGCCGAGGCGAATTTCGAAGGTCAGGTTCGTGGCTATTGTGGTCAGGCCAAATATCAGGGGCCTATCGAGGGCGATCAGATTTCGATCGGACCCGCGATCGGAATTGGTTTGTTAACCGTGACTCATCATTTGCCGAGTCAGTCCGAGCCTCACCGCGGAACAGTGATCATTCGAACCGGCGAAATCGGCGACGACATCGCGTTTTACCTTCACCAATCGCACCAGATTCCGTCGGTGGTGGCGCTTGGTGTTCAGCTAAACGCCTATGGGCTAGTTGAAGCCGCCGGCGGAATTCTAATTGAACTGATGCCGGGTCACAGCGAAGAGACGATTGAAAAAATTGAGGCGAACGTGAAGAAAGCTCCCTCGATTTCAAAGCGTTTGCTTGAGGGAGCGTCGCCGCTCGATCTCGTGCGCGATTACTTGGGCGAGGAGCCCTTAATGGAGCTCGATCATCCTTATTCAATCAAATACCACTGCCGGTGTTCGATGGAGCGCGTCCTTCGGTCGGTCATGCTGTTGGGCATCGATGAGATTGATCGCGCCATCGCCGACGCGAAACCGCTAGATGTCGCGTGTGAATTCTGTGGCCGTCACTATGAAGTCGGCAGTGACGAGTTGAACAATCTCCGGGCTGATCTCTATAAAGTCTCGCTGAACTAAATTGAATGATTGGTCGATTTGGCCCAAATGAGCAGATCTGTTTAACAACTCGACAGTTAAATGACCGTCACGACATTCATTTCAAATATCTGTTTGTTGAGTGAAGTGCTCGAATCCACTTCGAAATCTTTCTGCAACGAGAATCTTGGTTCGAATGAGCCCGGATCTTGCTCTCTACGGGGGAGTTAGAAATCAAATCGTTGAAGGAGAAGGCTCTTTTATGAAAACAAATCTTCGGTCGTCGTTGTTATCGACTTCGGTTTTATCAATCTTGTTGGTGTCGGGCGTGGCGCACGCGGAAGCCACGAAATCTGGAACGGCGCTTCCGCCGGTGAAGATTCAAAAAAGCACGGCGCCTTCAGTCGCAGGCGTGGCAACCGCAAGCGTTCCTACGGCAATCGTTCCTACGGCAAGCGTTCCTACGGCAAGCGTCGGTCCATTTGTAAAGGCAAAACCAAGCGCGGTTGGTGCTGATGCCAGCGGGAAAGTTCCACTTTCGCCAAAAGCCAAAGACGTGAAGGACACATCTCCACGAGCGCAATTGCCGTCGGCTCCGGTAACGGTCGCGGTTGTTAAGACAGCCCCTGAAGCGAAAACTGCGCCTATTGTAAAGGTCGTAAAGGTCGACCGAGCAGTTCACGTGGTCGAAAAGGCTTCAAAACTTCGCGTCAAAACTCCGGTCAAAATCGTTAAGACGGTCCCAATGTTTAAACAGAAAGCGACAATCCGTTCGAAAGACGCGGCCGAAGCCGCTTTGAATCGGTGTGTTGCGACGTCGAAGCACGTCGTTGGTTGCATGACCCGCGTTCTCGAGCGGGCTTGGGCAAAACTCGATGCATCGGAAACTCGTCTGATGAATTGCGGCGAACTTCGTAAGATGCAAAACAACAATGAACCTTCGATCGAAGCATTCGTTGTTTCAAAGATGTACAAGATCCGCCAAGAAGGCAGCCAAGATTTGCAAGCGAGCCTAAACGCTAGCGGAAAAGTCTCTAGCCGGATGTCTCTTGAAATCGAACTACGTTCGTTGTTGAAAAACACGAAAGTGGTCACTGAGTT
>JAYTHQ010000280.1:0-3454 GCA_043732445.1 Bdellovibrionales bacterium
TTTAAAACTTTTACGATTTGAAAACCACCATTGGCGGGAATCACGCTCGTCGTTTCGTTCGGAGATAGCTTTTGAACAGCGTTCTCCAAGCCTTTTTGCAACTCGCCGGTTTTAAAAACGCCTAGGAGGCCGCCCTGTTCAAAGGCCGGATCCTCGCTTGCGTCTGCGGCTTCGCGCTCAAACGGAACGCCTGAGCGAAGTTTTCCGAGCGCCTCGTCCGCGCGCGTACGCGCGGCCGACGTACCGCCGCTTTTCGACGAGTCAAAGTAGATATGCGCCAGCGTGAACTCGAAGGCCTGTTGTTCGGCCGCACCCGTTTTGGTGACGTAGGCCGCGATCACGTCGTCTTCAGAAATTTTAATCCTAGAAGCGATCGCTTTTTCTACGAGCGCCTGGCGCTCAAGACCTGTTTTGATAAAATCCTGGTATTCAGAAAATGGAATTCCCCGCTCAAGTAGGGCGGCCTTGAGTTCATCGCGATTAACGCCATTGTTTTTCGCGACCTTGCGAATTTCTTGCTCAACACGTTCGACCGTGACCGACATGTTTTGCTTTTTAACTTCGGAGTCGATGACTTTCGCGTTGATCATTGTTTGCAAAAGCTTTTCGCGATCTTTCAAGAGGCTTTGCTTGGTCGCCTCATCGGGAATCAAGAGATCATCGGCGAGGCCGCCAGTTTTTAATCGCGCGGCGTAACGATCGACATCTGTCTGCGTGATGACCTCATCGTTGACGACCGCGACGATTCGCTCGACGGTTTCGGCGAAGGCGCTGACTGAAATAAAAATAGAAAGACACAAAACAAAAAGACGCATCAAGACCCCCGGGTCGTTACCTTGATGGCTTCAATGAGAGCGTCGTCTTTTTTCACGTTTGACAAGCGAACCTGTTCTTCGAGCCAAGACGAGAAAAGGGACTGCTCGCGCCGCTCCTTCAAAGCCGCACGTAGCTTAGCTTTCGCATCCTGGAAACTCAAATGTCCTTCGGGCTCTTTTTTAAGGACTTCATAAATATGAAACCCGTAGGGGCTTTTGAGAATCTTGCTCCGGGCTCCGATATTCATTTTGAACGCCGGATCGAAGACCTCTAGCGTCCCCTTTGGGAGCCATCCCGTATCTCCGCTGTTTGACGCCTCGGGAGCGATCGAAAACTCTTTGGCGAGTTTTGCCAAGCTTCCTCCAGCCTCGAGCTGATCGAGGATGCGCTTGGCGTCATCTTCTTTCTCAAGAACGATCTGTCGCAAGCGCACCCGAGCGGGATTCTGAAAAAGAGCCTTGTGAGAGTCGTAATACTCCTTCATTTCGGCCTCTGTCGGTTCCGGCGCCTTGGCGGTGATCGAGGCGAGAATCTTTTTTTGAATGAGAGTGAGCTCCAAATCGCGCCGCCAATCTTCGTAGGCAATGTGCTCTTCTGCCAGCGCGCGGCGAAAGGCATATTCGTCAGGGTAATTGGTACGAAGCCTCTTCGATTCCTCATCGAGTTCTGACGACGAAACAGAGAGCTTATTTTTTGCTGCGTAATCGCGAGCGATGGTTTCGAGAATGAAGGCATTCACGGTTTCTTTTTTGGCTCGCGCCAGATTCGTTTCGTCTTTAGCGGTCAGTGCGTCGTAGGCTCGAAGCCTCAAAGCGAGCCGCTCAGAAAACGCTTTTGTAGAAATGCTTTTCCCGTTCACGATCAGCACGGGCTTGTCGAGCAGGGCGCTCTCTTTCGAGAAACATCCCGAAAGAAGAACGAGGCTTGAAAAACAAAAAACGAGGGCTTTGAGACCCTCGTTCGTCAGCAAACTTTTGGCTTTCAAAGAGTCCTCTAAAATTACTTCAAATTAGCTTTGTTAACTTTGATGGGATATTGCTTCTTCAATTTCTGGAAGTAGGCATCAAAGAGTTCTTTTCGCTTATCGTCGAAAACGGCAGCACGAATTTGGCGCTTGTTTGCATCGGCGTAACCGCGGCGGCCAGTGACCTTAATGATATGGTAGCCATACTGAGTTTCGATGAGGCCCTGAACGTCGCCGACCTTCATCTTTAGAGCGGCGTCGTAATAAGCTGGAACGAGCGTCACGCGCGACTGCCAGCCAACATCTCCGCCGGTGCGTTTTGAAAGGACGTCGTCAGTGTAGAGACCGACAAGCTCTTCGAACGGACGCTTGCTCTTCTTCACCTCACCGTAAATTTCGGTCGCGCGATCTTTGGCAGCTTTTTTCTGCTCGACCGTCGCTTCAGGACGGAATTCGATGAGAATGTGGCTCGTGCGAATTTCTGGATTCTTCGTGTAGAAATCTTGCATTTCTTTGTCGGTCACTTTGATCTCAGAGATCTTTTGACCGAGTTCTTTTTCGATCAAACCTTTGTAATATTCTTGGCGAATGCGTTCTTTAACAACCGCTTCGTCCGGGATGCCGCGTTTGACGGCCTCTTGAACGCCGATTTCGTATCGTACGAGATCTTCAAGAAAGAGATCTTTCGCCGGTGGATTGATCGTCTGCTTTAAGACGTCGTTGTACTTGTCGTTGAATTCTTTGACCGTGATCTGTTTGTTTCCGACAACTGCAACAACGTCGTTATTGTCTGCGTGTGCGAATGAAGCTCCGAGGAAGAACGAGAAGAAACCGACCATCGCGATGAAGAGTGCCACGGTGTACCGCATCATGTTGCCAACCCCTTAGATTTCCTAGCTTGTGTACCTAAAAAGGCTAGCACAGAATCACCGCGCCGCAATGAGATCTCGCGCCTGCCGCTCTGCATTCGCCATTGCCCGCTCTAACTCTCGCGCAAGGTCGGGGTCGCGACTGTCCGTCTCTCGCGGAACGGCCGGAAGAGGGTCTGACCAAACGATCTGAACGCGGGCAAAGGGCTTGGGTAATTTCGTCTGGTCCCACGACTTATGAAAAACAAAGTTTCGATCACTAGCCGCAACGAGCGGAATGATCGGGGAACCCAAGAGACGCGAGATTTCAAAAATTCCGGACTTCGCCTCGTGCCGAGGACCTTTAGGTCCGTCGATCGCGAGGGCCGGGCGCCAGCCTTGTTTGGCGAGACGAAGCATTCCTTTCAGCGCGCTCGCGCCGCCGCGCGTGCTCGAACCACGCGTAGTTTTTGAGCCGAACAAGTGCGCCATGGTCGCGACAAAATCACCATCTTTGCTGGTCGAGATAATCGGCGCGGCTCTGTAAGGCTTAAGTAAAAATAAAACGCCCGGGATATCGCCGTGCCAGTGCGCAAACACGACTGGTGAGTTGTCGCGCTTAATCGCCTTCATCGCATCCGATTCATAAATCCGTATTCGCCACGTGAGGCGAAGTGCGGAGTAAATAAGGAATAAAAGGGTGCCGATGATGCGATTTTTCACAAGACCCAGTGCTAGCACCTTTACCGAACGCGAGTCGAACGGGGAGGCGTCTAAAACTTAGACAGCCCTGAAAAATGGAAATGGTGATCACGTCCTAATCGCC
>JAYTHQ010000281.1:0-3442 GCA_043732445.1 Bdellovibrionales bacterium
ATGAGTCCGGGAGATTACTCGCTCTGGACAGGAGATGAGTGCCGCGGTTACTTAGGCGAAAGCGTGACCCCTAAAGCCACGCCCGATCCCGCGCTCGACAAATCACTGTCGGCCCAGGCGCCGAATGCGCCGACGCAAAGCTTGAACGGCGATTCAATCGCTCACTGCGTGGCGTTTGTTAACCGAGGCAAAGTCACAGCTCCCGAAGAGCGCGGGCAAGTCATCGCCCTCACGCCCGACGGTGTTGTGATCGGCGTTTATGACCGCGACTCCCGCCAGCCACTTCGGTTTGGAGTGATTGAGCCCGAGCTGTTTGCTCAATACTACGGCGACAAGCCGGTTCTTCGAAATGTCGTCACGATCGCAAGCGGAGACGTGCCACCGCTTTGTTTGAACGCTCTTCTCGCAATTGAAGACGCAAACTTTTACGAGCACTCGGGCATCAGTCTGACGGGCCTTGCGCGGGCAATTATTTTGAATTTGAGACCGGGTCACCGGGCGCAGGGCGGCAGCACGATCACCCAACAGCTCGTAAAAAACTATTTTCTCTCTGACGAGCGGACCTTCAAACGAAAATTCACCGAAATCGCGATGGCGTTTTTGGTCGAGCACCATGCGTCGAAAGACGACATTCTCGAAACATACATCAATCTTATTTACATGGGACAAAACGGCGTTTTTGAAGTGCGCGGCTTTTCGGCGGCGGCGCAACATTACTTCGGTAAACCACTTCGCGACTTAAACTTGCCTGAGTGTGCTCTTCTCGCGGGCATTCTCAATGGGCCGGGCGTTTATGATCCCGTGAAACATCCCGATAAAGCGCTCAAGCGCCGTACACATGTTCTCGAACGCATGACCGAACTCGGCTTTATCGATCAGACAAAGCAAAAAGAAGCTAACAGTTTTGCTCTGCCGAAAACTCCCGAACGAAATCTCACGGAGCCGGCGCCTTACTTTGTTCAAGCAGCTCGGCGCGAACTTGCCGCTCGCTCAATCAACACCGAGGACGGTGCGCGCATTTACACGGGTCTCAATTTACGTGCACAAGAGGCCGCGCAGCAGGCGGTTCGCCAAGGCCTCGATAAGATCGAGACGACTTTTGACAACATTAAAAAAATTAAAGCGACGGGGAAAAATCTCGAAGCCGTCATGCTTAGCGCTGATCCCGAGACTGGCTTCATTCAGTCGCTCGTCGGAGGCCGGGGGTTTACGGCCACTCAATACAATCGCGCAATCGATGCCCGTCGTCAGGTTGGCTCGGTGATGAAACCGTTCGTTTACTTAACCGCGTTTGAAGGACTCGATCCGCAAGGTCAGCCGTACACTCCTCTCACTTTGCTGGCCGATAAAGCGACGACGCACAAATTCGAAAATCAAGTCTGGACACCTAAAAACTACGAAGGCACTTACAACGGCGACGTTCCGATGTACTGGGCCCTCAAAGAGTCGCTGAATGCCGCAACGGTGAATCTTGGTATGGCGGTCGGCATCGACAACATTGTCGAAACCGCGAAGCGCATGGGCATCACCTCAAAACTTTCGCCGCTACCCTCTCTGACGCTGGGTGCGTTTGAACTCTCGCCGCTCGAAGTTTTACAGGCCTACACCTCGATCTCGCGCTTCGGTCAGAAGGTTCCGTTAACTCTCATCGACCGAGTTGAAGATCTGAGCGGCACGCAACTTTACAAGTTTGAATCCAAACCCGAACAAGTCGCCGCACCCGACGCTGTCGCCGAGTTAGTCGGTGTCATGAAACAAACGATAATTTCTGGAACCGGCCGCGGCGCACGCCTTGCGGGTTTCACACCACCGGCCGCCGGCAAAACCGGAACCACGAACGACAAAAAAGATGCCTGGTTCGCGGGCTTCACACCCGGCCACGTCGCAATCGTGTGGGTCGGCTACGACGACAATACGTCGCACCACCTCACGGGCGCGACCGGCGCCGTTCCGCTCTGGACCCAGTACATGAAGTCGTACGCATCAAGTTTCGCCCCCGTCGATTTCAAATGGCCCGACGGCACCGAAGCCGTCACGTTTACGCCCGAACAACTCACCGCCTACGGCGTCCCCGATTCCGATCTCAAAAAAGTTCACGAGCCCGTCGAACTGATTTTCAAAAAGGGCCAAGCGCCTCTGCGACCGAAGAATTAGGCACGTGGGGTTTACTTTAAAAAACGAAACAGGTATTTTTCGGACTATTAAGTTCAGATGCCCGCCTGCTTCTTTAATTCGACATCGAGATTAAAACTTTTCCAATCAGGTCATTTTTTGGGATTTCGATGAATCGCTTGAGCGCATTACGTTGCGAACTGCAGACGGAATGTATCTAGAACGCGACACTTCCGACTTTAAAGTCGCGTCTTTCACTGACTCCGACATTTGGACGCTGAGCTTTCCTGCCGGTCTTCGCGGAGACGCGTTCGGGCTTACTCGTTGAACATTCAGACTGGCGATTTGCGATCGCCAATTACATGGCCGGGTGCAAACTCTACTTCAGCTGGGCTGCAGCCGTGGGTTTGCTGTCATTGTGGCCCCAATTCGGCTGGCGCCGGACTTGCTTTACCCTCTATTGGATCCTGACGCCCGGTGCGTTTTTGCACCACTTTTGAGGCTATTGTCTCGAGGTTTGAAGTGACTCGTCTTGCGCGCCAAAATGACATTTTAGCCATCAAAACCAGCAGAGGATCTGTGGTGGGTTTCCACGCGCACAATCTGCAGGTTGCGTCGCTGGACACTGTCGTTTGGAAGGCCATGAATCCGAACGAAGCGTTCGTGCCAAGTCAGCTCGACGAAATCAATGAAGCGAAAGCCGAACTCCTGGAGTGGAACTCTGAGTCTGATCCAGCGGCCGTCGACGCAAAATTACCGAGCGGGGTTCGTAGCCTCGCGATCAACGTCGCGCAAATCTGCAATTTGAAATGTACCTACTGCGCAGCCGGCGGCGACGGCACGTTTGGCGATCCGATGAAAGAGATCGACCTCGGAATTCTCGAAGAGCAGATACGCATGCTGCTCAACGCGGCTCCGAACGGGGCCGAGTTTAAATTCACTTTTCTTGGGGGCGAACCGCTCCTCGCGCCGGAAGCGCTGAAGGCCATTCGCCGTTTTGCCACTCTTCAAGTTGCGGGCCGAGACATCACCCTCAGATTTGATATTGTGACAAACGGAACTCTCGTCACACCCGAAATCGCCGAGCTCTTGGCTTCGATGGCGTGCAACGTGACTGTCAGCCTCGATGGACCACCTGAGGTGAACGACTTGAGCCGCCCGACTCGCGGTGGCCAAGGCTCAACGTCCAGAGCTCTCAAGGGTCTTAAGAATTTAGCCGACGTGAAAGATCGCTTAAGTTCGCTTGCGGTCGGCTCCGTCTTCGGTGTGCATTTCACCGACGTCGTGGCGACTTACAAGTTTTTGCAGCCGATGCCCCTCGACGCGATTC
>JAYTHQ010000282.1:0-3433 GCA_043732445.1 Bdellovibrionales bacterium
GCGACGGGTGCATTCAAATTTGAAATGTCAAACTCGCAGTCAACACAGATTGCTTTGAATTGCTGAAGGAGCTGCGCTTTTACGCTCGCGACGCCAAGGTTCGATTTCTTTTTGGTTACCGTGACTCGCGAAGGAATCTTGATCTCAAAATGTTCTCCAGTTTGCGCCTCGACGGCTTCGAGATCCGCTTGAATCGAATCGGCGAGGATCGCTTGAGTGAACACCCGCGATTCGCCGGCCTTCGGGGCATCGGCGATCTTAATGGTCTTAAATTTTTCGAGCGCGGCCCGACTCAAACCACTCGCCGCTACCACATCCGAAAGCGTAATCTCTGATTTCGCTTGATCGATTTCAACTGCCGGCTTCACCGCGACTTGATTGCCGTTTGCTTGAGACGCAAAGGCAAACGCCATCATCGTGAGGGCGCGGAGAAGTTGGCTATGAGTTTTGATAAAACCGAATTTCACGTTTTCAATTTTCCTTAAGTCTTACTTCAACTGATTCATGTACTGGAGCATTTGATCCGACGCTTGAATCACTTTCGAATTCGTCTCGTAAGATCGCTGGGCGGTGATCATGTTGACCATTTCGTCGACGATATTCACGTTTGAACCCTCGAGCTGTTGTTGCGCGATCTGACCGAAGCCCGATTGCCCTGGTGTTCCGGTCTGCGGCTGACCGCTCGAACCCGAGGGCGAATAAACGTTTTTACCAAGTGCTTTGAGGCCCGCCGGGTTGATAAAGTTCACGATTTGAATTTGCCCTAAGGCTTGAGGCTCACGGTTGTTGCCGATGATGATCGCGACTTTTCCGTCGGAGGCGATATCGATTCCCGACGCCCCTTGAGGAACCGTGATTTGCGGGATCAGTGCATTGCCGTTTTTATCGACGATATTTCCGGTGGGATCTTTTTTGAACGAGCCGTCTCGCGTGTAACCAACTTGTCCATCAGGAAGTTGAACCTGAAAGAAGCCAGGCCCCTCGATCATCATGTCGAGAGGGTTATTGGTCACCTTCGCAGCACCGAGCTCAAAATCTTTTTGCACCGACGCAGTCTTCACCCCGAGACCGGTTTGAACTCCTGTCGGGGAAACGGCGTTGAGGCCGCTGGCGGCGCCCGGCTCTTTTTGTGTTTGATAAAGGAGATCTTCGAACTCTGCGCGCGAACGCTTGAAGCCTGTCGTTGAAACGTTCGCCAAGTTGTTGGCGATCGTATCCATATTCTGCTGCTGAGCTTGCATACCTGTCGCGGCGGTTGTCAGTGAACGAAGCATTTAAAAGTTCCTCTTATTTCAATTTCGGAATTTCATTTACAGATTTGCCGTTCATCGTGTCGTACGCTTGAATCGCTTTTTGCGTACTTTCGAAAACGCGGGTCGCCGTGATCATGTCGGTCATTTCCTTCACGATATTCACGTTCGATCCCTCTAACATTCCCTGATTTACTTTGCTGTCCGAAGCTGGCGCGCGCTGAGCGTCCAAGTTGTCTTTGAGCATGTACATATTTGCGCCAACCTTCCGGAGCGCATCTTTGTTGCCGACTTTGATGAGGGCCAATTTCCCCAGGCTGTTCTGGCCGTCAAAGATTTCGCCCTGCGGAGAAATCGAGACGTTCGACTGCGAAAGATTAAATTTAATTTCGCGACCGGCCGCTGGCGCATCGACGCCACCACCATCTTTTAAAACTGGAAAACCTTGTTTGGTGACAAGCGTTCCTTCGTTATTGATGGTGAAATCGCCCGCGCGCGTGTACCGAACACCTTGGGGCGTTGAAACTTCGAAAAGACCGTCTCCTTCAATCGCGAGATCGAATTTGTTGCCGGTATTTTTCATCGAACCTTGTTCGAAATTCGTATAAGTCCCTGCTGAATCGACGTACGACATATCGCCGCCCTGGACGTCGTAGAAGGACTCGATCGACGCGGGAATCCGTGGAACCGTGATCGTGTTCGGTTCTTTTTCGTAGGCCGTCAGATATTCTTTAAAAACCTGTTGATCACGCTTAAATCCAGGCGTGTTCACGTTCGCCAAGTTGTTGGCAATGGTGTCGAGCTTTGCACTTTGTGCCATCGCTCCGCTCACAGCTGTAAAGATACCCTTCGACATTCGTTCACTCCGCCCTCTCGGGCTCCGCTCGTTTCGCTAGCCAGGTGCTCACTTTGCAACCTGTTCCTTGGTCGAGGTGTCTCGCTGAAGAGACACGCCTGCCTTCTCATAAAGCAAGGCAAGTGCCACGTCTGTTCAATGCCGAGTAACGGTGAAGCAGCGCCGACCAAGGTCGCGACTTCCAGCGCGCAAACGATTCTAGACTCAAGAAAAATTGAAAATGACCGGGCCACGACTCGACGTTTGAAAATGATCATGGTTCAGAAGCGTCAACGAAATGACGGAGTCACGTCGGGAGTTCGTCGCAGGCGTCGCACTGCCATCACGACTTCGGTCGCGGTTGCCGGAGTACACCTGGCACACCGTCACGCACAGATCTAAGATAAGCGAATGCAATTGAAATCGATTTTCGCCGCGACAGCGTTCGCTTTGATCTGCCTTGTTGTCAGTGGCTGCGCTTCAAAATCTAAAAAATCAGCTGCTCATCACAAAATGTCGATACGAGATCCGCAAAATCACGTCGAAATTAAGGCGGAACTCTGCGCACTCAAAGACGCTCATCTGCCGCTGAAAGGGCCCGTCAACGAGGCGCGCCTCGAAACTCTTGAAAAAGAGCAGGATGCGATTTCAGTTGCTTCAACATCGCAGGCGCTCGACGGTCAACCGACAGTGTTAAGCGGTCTCTTGGCTTCGAAGGGCCTGCTGGGTGCAAGGGCAATGAATTCAGCCTTTCCCGCGGTAGAACTTGAACCGATCCAACTCAAAACTCTTCGCTCACTAGAAAACTCTCACCTCGAAGTCTCAACTTCGTCGAACGAGACGCCTTTCATCTTCGATATCCCCGTCACTTATAACGCCCGCGTTAGCAGCTGGATTCGCTTCTTTCAATCCGAAGGGCGCAAATCATTTAAGACATGGCTCGAACGATCGGCCCGCTACGTTCCGGTCATCGAAGATGAGCTCACGCGCGCCGGACTGCCGCAAGATTTGGTTTATGTCGCGATGATCGAGAGTGGTTTTCGCCCAGACGCCGTTAGTCACATGGGCGCCATGGGCATGTGGCAATTTATTTCATCGACCGGTCAGCGATACGGCCTGCACATCGCGTGGTGGCTTGATGAGCGCCGTGATTTTGCCAAGAGTACTCATGCCGCAATTTCGTACATGAAAGATCTCAACGAACAGTTTGGATCTTGGTATCTGGTGACCGCGTCGTACAACATGGGTGAAACCGGCGTGCGGCGTTTGATGAAGAAGTACGCGACAAATAATTTCTGGGAACTCGCCGACCGTCGTGCTTTGCCGCGCGAGACAACAGATTATGTCC
>JAYTHQ010000283.1:0-3412 GCA_043732445.1 Bdellovibrionales bacterium
TGGCTCAAGTTTCGGTGAGCGGCGCCCACCGGATTGGCTCTTGGTCGGAGTGAGTAGAACGCCTTAAGTATATGAAAATACCAATTTTATCAGATCTCGATAAGAGATCGCTGACTTTGTATCTCTGTCGGGCTAGAGGTCGCGGGCGATTTTTTCTAGGCGCGAGAGCTCGTCGAGCCAATAGTTGTACGATGTGAACTCAGGGAAAACGCGCTGAAAGAACGGATCGTTCCAGCGCTGCGCAATCCAGCCCGCGTAATGAATGATCCGGAGAGCGCGGAGCGGCTCAAACAGATGGAACTCGTCGGGCAACGTGCGGAGTTCTTCGTAACCTTTGACGATTTCTGCACGTTCGACTTGCGACTCTTCATCGTCTTCGCCGCCACTTAAGAGCATCCAGAAATCTTGAACGACCGGTCCATTACAAAAATCATCAAAGTCGACGAAGATAAAGTCGCGCTCGCCTGAGGCTTGTTGAAGCAAATTACCTTTGTGGCAATCGCCATGAATGCGTAAAAACGAAACGTCTTCGAGCATGTCTTCAATCTTGTTCAAAATGTCGATGCAGGTTTGTTCGTAGCGATTCCATAACTCAGGGTAAACGTATCGTTCGAGACGATTGAGCGCGGGCCAGCCGTAGTATTCGGTCGTGAGATAAGGGCGATGTTCAGCGGCATGACGGGCGCCTACATTATGAATACGTGCAAGTGTGCGGCCGACTTGTTTGAGTTGCCCGCCCAAAAATTCATCGGGCATCCGGCCAACGATGCGCGGAAAGAGCGCCATCTTATAACCTTCGAATTCGAGAATCGTTTTGCCATTTGCGAGTTGCATTGGGCCACAGGCCGGAATCGCTTCTTGTTCAAGGTCGCTTAAAAAATCATGCTCATCTTGAATCGCTTCGAAACTCCAGCGATTGGGCCGATAGAATTTTGCGATGACACGGTCGACAGGAGAGATCGATTTAGACGATGACTCAAGTCGCACATCAAAGACGCGGTTCTCATAGGAATTGAGCTGAGAATACTCGCCGGTCGTGCGGAAACCACCTGCCTCTATGGCGTCAAGAATGAGTTGGGGCTGAAGTGCATCAAAATCGCTAGACACATTCGTAAGCTAACCTAGATTCGGATCAAAGGCACGTTCGTGTCAGGGGACTTGCGGAGTGTCGGAAAAACCCTGAGACTTACCAACGATGTTTGGCTTCAGTCGCCTCAGGGCCGCAAAAGAAATGAAACCGCTAAAAGTTGAAGAGCTTTCGATCCACGGCCGCTCCGTCGAAATCTCTCGGCGCGCTTACAAGCGTTCGTTGGGGCTCACTTTAAAGATGAATGGCACGATCCGCGTGAGCGCCCCGAGGGGAATTTCGCTTGCCCGCATTCATGACTTTGTTGTTTCGCAGCAAACCTGGATCGAGACGAATCTCAAGAAGTATGAAAATGTTCGGCAGGCCTACCCGCAAAAGCTTTTGCGCGAGGGCGAAACGTTTCCGTTTCTTGGCGAGACGTTCATTTTAAAATTTGAACCTGTGTGCGGTTCGGCGCGTCCCGCTTTCAAGCTCGAGGGCCAGTATTTAGTTTGCGGCATCCGTAAAGAAATGTGGCATCTCTTCGATCCGCGAGCTGCACACTCCGAACTCATGACGCCACTTGTAGCCTTTTACAAAAAAAAATCGCGCGAAGTTTTGCTCAAATCGGTCGAAAACTATTCGCAGCGCATGGGATTATTTCCGACCGCTCTCTCGTTTCGGGCCCAGCGTACGCGCTGGGGGAGTTGTTCGTCGAAAGGTCGCATCAGTCTCAACTGGAAGTTGATTATCGCGCCGCTTGAAACGATCAATTACGTGGTCGTGCACGAACTCTCGCACTTGAAATACTACGATCACTCGGCAAAATTTTGGGCTCTCGTCGCCACGCAGTCGCCTGAATTTCTCACGCGTCGCGATTGGCTCAAAGAAAACCAGTTTCTCGGAGATTTTCTTTCTCTCGAGTCGGAACTTCATCCACACTGACGTCTCTCGAAAAATCGGTGTGGTTTGGGGGTTGGCGGAGTTTCGATGGCGATCGCGTTTTTGGCGCTCGATTATAACGAATTATGAGCCCATCCGGACAAATCGCGGCGACCCCTGTCTAATCGAAAGACAGTCGCATCGACCCTAAACGCTTCAAATTGAAGCTGGAAACAACTTTTAAAGGCACGGAGATCGCATAGCTATTCGTTCATGCAACGAGGATCTTTCATCCAGCTTTCGATTCTTTTGAGTTTTGCTCTCCTCACTGGATTTGCTTTGCACACCCATGCGCAAGACAGTGAGGTACGCAAGATTTCGGGCGTTCGCCCAACCAACTTGTTGCCCCTTGACGCCGAAGTTTTCTTTAACACGCCAGGATTTAAAGACCTCCCGACAACAACAATCGAAGACAAAATGGTGGAGCTCATCGGGCTGGCTGTGCCGGGCTCGAAGATTCGAATGTCGATTTATCAAATGAGCCGCGTTGCGGTTCCAAAAGCATTAATCGCGGCCTCTCAGCGCGGAGTTGACGTTGCACTCGTCCTCGACGGCGGCATGCTTGATCTTAAAGAGACGCCAGGAACCGGCATTTTTCTGTTGGCAAATGGTTCGCCTGAAACTGGTCAGTTAGTTTGCAAATCTGGCTCGTGCCTTAAGTTTTGCCACTCGCCGATTAAGTTTCGGATTCACGGTATGCCGTTCGGTGGTGCCTGTAACGGAACTGTGATTAATCACAATAAGTTTATTCTATTTTCGAAACTTTCGACGGGTGCTGAGAATGTCGTTGCGCAGTCGTCATCGAATTTAGAAAACGAACAGTTGCATGATTATAACGACCTCGTGATCGTTAAAAACGATCAGGGTCTTTTTAACGGCTTTCTGGCGTATTGGGAAAATTTAAAGCGAAACCATGTTCGCATCGTTCCGTTTCACGATGCTGTCGGTGACGGAAATGTCGTTGCAAAGTTTTTTCCGCGAATCATCACCGGCGATCCGGTGATGCAGGCGCTGAAGCGCGTGAATTGTTCGTTGCCGAACTCCCATATTCTCGTCTCGGAAGCCGACATTAACCGCTTAAACTTCGCCAGTCTTTTACGCCGACTCTCTGACGCGGGTTGCGATGTCAAAGTCATTACGCGTCTTGATCCCGAGATGCTGTCGCCAATTGTCGGCATCCCGAAACGTTTAGGCTCTCATCTCATGATGATCCCATTTTTGGAGAAGAACGGTGATATCGCTCTTCGTAACACTATTCATACGAAACTGATCTTGATCGATGCTTCGATCGATGGATCAAAGGAAAAGCGAACCCTGATTCTCACGGGTTCGGATAACATGGATTTTTTCTCGCTTCATACGAACGACGAGACGATTCTCGAGATTGAAGACGGGGCGCTTTTC
>JAYTHQ010000284.1:0-3409 GCA_043732445.1 Bdellovibrionales bacterium
CCGCTCTCGTACTTTTTCACTTTCTCAACTTCGAGTGCTTGACCCTCGACCGTGAGATTTTTGTGAATGATACCGAGGCCGCCTTGTTGAGCCATCACGCGCGCCATTTTATTTTCGGTCACCGTGTCCATTGCCGCCGAAAGAATGGGGGCGTTAAGAATAATTTCTCGCGCGAAAAATGAGCGCGGGGAAATTTCGGTTGGAACGACTTCAGAATACTGGGGAACCAAAAGAATATCGTCGAACGTCAATGCGTACTGGATATCCCCGAGCGAGAACTTCGACATTACTTACCTCTTGTTTCAGTTTCAGGCTCGCCAGTGCCGGATGCGTGGGCCGCAGCTGCGCTAGAAGTCGAACCGTCAGTTTCATACCAGGTCTTATACTTTAAATAATTGTTCGCGCTTTTGCTTAAGAACGCGAGCTCTTCGGGCTTCAGTTTACGAACTTGCTTTGCCGGCCGGCCGAGTATCAACCAACCCTCTTCAGCAAAGTTAGCGTGCTCGGTGATGAGCGAACCTGCGCCCACGATATTGCGCGGACCGACCGTCGCGTTATCCATGATGATCGCACCCATACCAATCAAACACTCATCGCCGATGTTGCAGCCATGAAGCATGCACTGGTGGCCGATCGTGACCCTCTTGCCAATAACGGCAAAATGCTTTTCGAAAGTTCCGTGAATGACTGTGCCGTCTTGAATATTTGTTTCATCACCGACCTTGATCGGGCCGACGTCGCCGCGAAGGACGGTGTTAAACCAAACGGAACAGTTTTTGCCGATTTCAACATTGCCGATGACGTGGGCGCCGTCGGCAATAAAACAGCCTTCGCCGATCTTGGGAGTTGGCTGATCCGGGTGACCCGGGAGTGAACGAATCATGGCGCATTAAAACATGCGCCACGTCCTAGAGGAACCGTTTTCGGGCTTAATTTAGCGGTGCGGCCGAGGCAAATTCGCCTCTTAAGACGTTCGGAAACGACTTGAGGATTTTGAAAGGAATCGTTTTGCCGATGTGGCTTTCATTACCGCCGTGGAAGTAGACGATTTTATTCTGCGTCGTTCGTCCTTGATATTGGTTCGCTTCAAATGAGGGCCCCTCGACAAGAACGTCGAAGGTCTTATTGTTGTAGCCTTCAGCAAGTTCAAAGGCGATCTCGCGCTGAAGAGCTAAGAGTTTAGCCAGGCGTCTCTGCGCGACTTCTTCAGGGACTTGGTCTTCGAATTTCGCCGCTTTGGTAAAAGGACGCGGACTGTATTTGAAAGCGTAAATATTATCGAAGCGGACTTCGCGAATGAGGCTCACCGTGTCTTCGAATTGCTCTTCGGTTTCGCCGGGAAAGCCAACAATTAAATCTGTGGTGAGACTGACGCCAGAAATTCCGTCGCGGATCATCTTCACTTTCGCGAGGTAGTCTTCGCGCGTGTAACCGCGATTCATTCGCTTCAAAACTTCGCTATTTCCACTCTGGGCCGGAAGGTGAATATAATCGCAGATTTTTGCGCGATATTTTACGCTCACATCAACGAGCTCTTGGTCGAAGTCTTTGGGGTGGCTCGTGGTGTAGCGAATGCGTTCGATGTCGGTGTCTTCGGCGATGGTTTTCAGAAGTGTCGAGAAGCTCGCGCCGCAGTCTGATTCGTAGCTATTCACGTTTTGGCCGAGCAGCGTGACTTCGCGAACGCCACGCTTGGTCAGCGCGCGGAGATCAGTGAGAATTTCAGTCATCGTGCGGCTACGCTCGCGACCGCGAGTAAACGGCACCACGCAAAAGGTACAAAAATTATCGCAGCCCTTCATGATGTTTACGAACGTCGAAACGCCAGGATTTCGCACGAGCGTTTCGACGCTGTAAGGCTTCTCGTTTTCGAAACGTGCCGAGACGACTTTCGGTGAGCGCCCGTTGTCTTGTGTTTCGTAGGCCCGCGCGACGATTTCTGGGAGTTGGTCGATGGCATCTGTGCCGAAAACGAAGTCGAGAACCGGCACGTCTTTCAAAAGCTTTTGCTTTTCCTGTTGGGCGACGCAACCACCGACGCCGATCCGAAGGCGCGGATTCAAAGCCTTCATTTTGGTATATTTGCCGGCTTCCGAGTGAACTTTATGAACCGGCTTTTCGCGCACTGAGCAGGAGTTGATAATGATCAATGAGGCTTTTTCAGGTGAGTCGACGGGTACGAAATTCACCATCTCGAGAATCGACAACATCCGCTCGGTGTCGTTGACGTTCATTTGGCAGCCGTAAGTCGAAATATAAACGCCTTCGCCCTGCCCGATATCTTGATTTAGCATGCTCTAATCCAATCCTAGCGGTGCTGGTTTGTGATCCAGTCGCCATCTGATTCTGCCCGGTGCCTGACTTGAAACCCTCA
This sequence comes from Bdellovibrionales bacterium, assembly GCA_043732445.1. Taxonomy (GTDB): domain Bacteria; phylum Bdellovibrionota; class Bdellovibrionia; order Bdellovibrionales; family JAMPXM01; genus CAJYOV01. The sequence continues at coordinate 2,375 of JAYTHQ010000284.1, forward strand.
GAGTTTTCGAGCACTTCACCATTGTTCTTAAGCTGGCTTCGAGGTATAACCACGCGGGTCGCACGTTGTCAAACCGAGGGGTCTCCATGAGCTATTTTACGCCGCGTCTGCCGACATCGACTCAATGGACCGAGGTGCCCGAAGACTTTCTCGCGAAAGTTCGCCAGGTTTTCCAAACTCAGTTCAAAACCAAAGCAACCGGGGGTGAGTTCATTGCCGACGGTCAAATCTACCCCGACGAAGTCTTGCTCCGCATTGGCTACGTCGAAAGTGGCCGCTTAAAGCAGATCAATTTCGAAGCCTCCATGGACGTCAAGAAATCCGTCATCGATGAGTCGATTTTAGATTCTGACGAAATCGTCCTTGATGAGGACGAGAAGGTTTCTAATTTTGGCGCTCGCCGTAAAGCGTTCGCCGACGACGAGGCCGAGGTCGCGAGCGACAAATCGACAACCATGGACCGCTTGTTTTCGTGCATCGATATCCTCGGCAGCCTGATGGAAGAATATTTCGCGGCCGAAACTGGCGTCGACGAAATGGATGTACCGCTTCACTGGAAGGGCTACGAATTTGAGGGCGAGCGGATCTATTTGAAATACTCGACCGTCAACACCAAGCTCGAAGTAGAAGCCAATCGACTCCTAGGCTTTATCGGCGACGCTCTTGTCAACGAACGCACGGCTGACGAAGATGCGATGGCCGCGGCTCAAGTCGACAGCGATCTCGCGTTTGAAACTCAAAAAGCGATTCGCGACGGCAACTACCGCCCCGAAGGCTCTGACGCGAACGACCCGAACTAATTGGCATTAACGTCGGGCGGAGCCCGAAGGTTCAGTCGCACCGAGTCCTCCTTCGGAGTTTTATTCAGCAAAAAGCTTGGCCCAGTTTGCGAGCCGATCGGCCGGAAATGCTCCGTTGGACATTGCGCGATCATAGACATCGCGAGTCACTTTTAAACCGCCAACCATGTGCTCGTAGACGTTGGCGATCGAGAACATCACCCGCGATTTCGATATGCGCTCAAAGCTTGAGTTC
>JAYTHQ010000285.1:0-3408 GCA_043732445.1 Bdellovibrionales bacterium
ATTTCGCACGGAATCATGCAGGTGAATCAAGAGTTTCATGCGAACAAAGATTTCGACTCGTCATTCGACTTTGTCGGGAATGTCGTTGCGGCTCTTGATTATTATTTTGAGAAGTGGAACAAGTCGGTCGACCAAGGCTGTTACCAAAAATCTTTGGGTAAAAATCCGTCGTTGAATTTGATGCTGTTGAACCGTGCACGGAGTGCGTACTCGTCTTATAACAGCGGCAGCAACTTTTGTCGCTTTACCGATTTAAAAGCAACCTGGGCTCGGAACGACAAACACTTCTTCGAAACACTCACGCAGCGGCCTTGGAAGAAGTACGTGAAAGACGAGAAGCGCGCATCACCTGTGAACGTCAAATGTTTGATCGAGGGCGATGATTTGTGTGCCATGGCAAAACCGTCGCGCGAGAACTTTCTAAAAAGTCGACCGCTGATTTTAGCCGATGGTCGCACCTGCATCACCATTGACGGTGTTGAGTTTTCTTGCGCCACCGACACGCGCGTTTTTTCGTGTCTCGCGAAAATCACTCCCGAGGTGATGGACGCCAAACCATTGAAGATCGAGAAGCTGCCGACAACGGCGAAGATCACGGTCTTCAAAGATCGCGAGCCAGTTTGTCAAAAAGCGGTTCAAGGTTTGTTCAAGGTTGGACAATCGATTTTGCTGAAAAAAGAAATTCTGATGCGTGATGATGTCGATGGTTCGCCAATCGGAAATACCAAAGCTGGGCGCATTTACCAAATCCTTGATTACGATATTCGGTTGGCCGACGGCAGTGAGCGTTACTACCAAATTAAAACTCCCAACGGTACAACCGGATGGATATTTGGCGGCACGAATGACGACCTTCAAAAGTGGGTCACTGTCGCGACAGACAAAGACAGAGAGGACCTCGCCCGAGCAGATGCCGAAAAAGTGGCGGCGTTACCAAAGCCTGAGCCCACGCCTGAAGACATCGTGGTTATCGGTCATCGTCCCCCAAAGGTGACTCCGGCACCAGCGCCTGTTCCTGCCGTCGTTAGCAAAGAGCAAACTGAAATCGGCAAGCCGACCGTTGCTAGTAAGGGCGCTGTTGCCAAACCAGCTCCTGCGGTAGCGCCAATCACGAAACCGAACGAAGAAGGTGATTTAGTCGCGGTTCTTCCGATCAAGGGTTCGATTGTTGAGATCGTGCAAGCAAACGGAATCGTGATGCGCTCAACGCCCGGCGAAGATCCTGATAAAGAGCCGATCTTTCAGCTCTACATGGGAGCGCGATTGACGGTTGAAGACGTCACCAACAAAGGTTCCGACAATCAAATCTTTTTGAAGGTCACCAGCGGAACTCATGCCGGTTGGATTTACGTCGGCCACACCACGCCGATGAACACAGTTCCGCGTTGGATTAAGATATGGAAGTGAAAAAAACGAGCGTCGTTCGTCTGCGCGTTTTCGCCGCTGTACTTGCACTGGGTTTGATCGCGTGGGCTTTTGGCTCACGCTCGCCTCTCGCAAGTTCGCCGATTTCGCCGAGCAGCGAGCAACGCAATAACTCCGGGAGCGCTTCTGGCGAACAGCCTCAGGCGCTCCCGGAAAATTCCTTACCGGTCAACGTCGGGCACGCGGTCTTCACGTCACCGCCAAACGAAACACAGTTGCAGACGGCCTGGAAGCAGTCGACGGTTCGCCTGAAGTATCTCGATCATTGCGCGACCGAGAGTGTTTGTACGGGATTCGATAATTCGGAAGCCTCTTCTTATGATCTCGATGTTCGCCGTCAGACCGCGCGTGAAATTGATGACTTCGTGCAGATTTCTGAAACTTGGATGGCGGCCCAGGGGGGCGATCTCCCTCAAGAAGCGCAAACGATTGCGCAGTATTTTTTAAAGACCGGTAACGATGACGTCAAAGAAGCCGCATTAAAACTGATTGATCTCGCAAAGCCGTCTTCCGACAACCTGCGTGCGGCCTTAAACGCCGTTCAGAATTCCTCAAGCGGGCCGCTGGTAAAAGATCTTGCGCAAACGGACTTAATTAAATCTTGCGCGGAGCGTGAGTTAGCGTCGATGTGCGTGTCTTTTGTTCGTAATCGCTCACTCAAAGGTGGTGAGGGCGTTCAGAAAGCGCTTGCTCGCAATAGCGGCGCGTTCATGAACGAGTTTACGCTTGCGGCCTTTGTGGCCTGGGAGAACGCTGAATCGCCACGTTCGCAAAAACGCTATTTCATCGAAGTGACGCGCGTTGATTTCCTGAGGGGCCAGCGCGGCGGTTGATCCTTGTCTCGCTTGGATCTCTGTTCCTTGCATCTGCAAAGATGTGCGCGCTATCTTAAAGCTTCCAGACCGACGGAGGCTTTATGTCGCATCCTTACGAACCGCTTTCGGGCCGCGAATTCCCGCGCTTCTCGGGTATCAAGACGTTTTTTCGACTGCCCTATGTACCGGTTGATTCGGATTACGACATCGCCCTAGTTGGGTTGCCGTTCGATGGTGGCGTGAGCTACCGACCCGGCGCACGCTTTGCGCCGAGTAAGGTCCGCGAAGTCTCTTCACTCGGCCGCGTTTTTCACATGGGGCGCATGGAGAGTTTTGTTTCGAAAATCAAAGCGGCCGACGTGGGCGATTGCCCCACGGTGCCCATCGATTTACAGAAAACGTACGAGCGCATCCAGAAGTTTTATGGTCATCTGCTCTCGCTTGGTAAAAAAACGATTACCATCGGTGGAGATCACTCGACCACTCTGCCGATGCTGCGCGAAATGCGAAAACGCTACGGCAAACCACTTTCATTTATTCATTTCGATGCCCATCTTGATACGTATGCGCCCGCCTGGGAGATGGAATACCATCACGGCTCTTTCGCGCGTCACGCTGTCGAAGAAGGTCTTGTTGATCCAAAAAATTATCACATGATCGGAATTCGCGGGCCGCTCACGGGTTCTGAGGATTTAGCGTTTGTGAAGAAACACGGCATCACGGTGCACACGGTTGATGAAGTCCGCGACATGGGTCTCAGGCCATTCATCGCGTCGTTGCCTGATTTCGGAACTCATCCGACGTACATTTCTTACGATATCGATTGCCTTGACCCCTCGTGCGCGCCTGGCACCGGCACACCCGTACCGGGTGGTCTGACGACTTACGAAACGCAGCAGATTTTTCGAGGCCTGAAAGTCCGGGGACTCGTCGGCGCGGATATCGTCGAGGTCTCGCCACCTTATGACTCAAGCGACATCACCGCAATGGCGGCACTCGACACCATGTTCGAGATGCTCGCGATTTACGCGGCCCAAGCTTAGCGAAAAGTCGACGGGCGTTTTTTAAACACCTAGCGTAATTGCCGCTTTGTTGAAAGCGCTGGGGACTTTTGAGAGATCAGAACCAGCACCTTGCGCGAAATCTGGGCGACCTCCGCCTTTACCGC
>JAYTHQ010000286.1:0-3398 GCA_043732445.1 Bdellovibrionales bacterium
CCGCCGAGCCCCTTACCAACCTTGATCTGAATCGGTCGCGTGACGTGTGACCGACCGTCGACGATCACTTCGACGCCACCAATCGATAGCGTGCCCTCCCGCTTGGGCTGGAGCATGAAATTATACTTTGTCGACTGAACAGTTTTTCGCTGCATGCCCCCGCGGCCACCGACAAATGTCGAACGGGCCTCTTGGTTGGTCCATTCGTTTAAAATTTCAAAATCATTAATGGGCGGAAGAGTCGGTTGCGAAACAGTGACTTCATCTGACGAGGAGACGTTGACGGTGAACGTAAATGTATCGTCAGGGCTTAACTGAGTCCGATCGACCGTTGCCGTGACTTCGACTTCGCCAGCCGCGGCGCCAGCGACGGTCGCTCCCGGGAGAGTCGCCGCAACAAGAATGAGACCGAACGTGAATAAGCCAAAAGTGGCCTTACCAATCTTTGTCAGGGGGTGCATCTTTTCCTCCTTCGCGTTGATCTTTTGCTCGGATCTGTTCCTCTTGTTGTTTCAGCTCATCGAGAATGCGGTCAACATCTTGCTTCGAGAGATCCTTACCCTTAAACGGCTGAGGCTCGGGCTTCGGATTTTTATTTGTCGCAGTTTTCGGCTTTTGCTGGTCTTCACCCTTCCCGTCGTCGGGCTTTTTGTCTTTGTCGTCTTGATCGCCCTTGCCGCCGCCTCCACCCCCTTGGGTGAGAAGTTCCATATTCGTTTTTGTTTCCAAAGACTCTGGCTCGATCTCGAGCGCTTGTTGGTAAGCCTCAAGTGCTTCGTCAATTTTATTTTGCGATCCGTCAATCGCGCCAATGTTAAAAAGTGCCCGGAACCGAACGCGCGTCTCACGAGCGCTCGAACCGGGAGCAAGCTTGATCGCCAAGCGGAACTGGCTCGCCGCTTTATCAAGGTCTTTCAGCTGCAAAAACGTGTCACCAATATTGAATTGAATTTCTGGCGCGAAGGGCTGATCTGCCAGCGCATCGGTAAAAAAACCATACGCATCAAGCGGCTTCCCTTTTGTATAACGCGAAACTCCTTCGTTATTTTTAAGAATTCCCCTGAACTCACCCGCAGCTGTCTCCAGACCGAAGGCCAACGTTAACATCATTAAAATACCCGCAAACGACCCTAAACTATTAAGGTTTACTAATTTTTTCATTCAGCCACCTCAAATCTCCCCTTCCAAACTCTCCCCGCCGACTTTCGGTCGCTCACTAGCATTTCGATCAAGAGAAGAAGAAATCCAACAAAGAGCGGAATCTGAAACCGCTCGTCGTAACTGGTTGCTAAACTTGAGGCAAATTCGGTCTGCTGAAGCTTTTCGAGATCTGTTTTGATCATCTTCGCTTCGGGCCCACCGAACGTGGCGTGATGGAAGCTGCCTTGCCCGGCTTCGGCGAGCTGCTGCAAGAAATCGCCTTTGACGGTCGTCACAATTTCTTTTCCGCTGCGGTCTCGTTTATAGGAGCGTAAGAAACCTCGCTCATCGCGCTGCGGAATCGGTGCGCCTTGTTCTGTTCCGAAGGCTAAGGTGAAAATGCGCGTGCCTTCGTGCGAAAGTTTTTTGGCGATTTCGAGAGCCCCTTTTTCTTGATCTTCACCGTCGCTCACGACCAAAATCACGCGCGTCGTTTTGTGAGTGTCGTCGCTCTCGACGCCGCCCCGCTCAAACGCGTCGTTGGCCTCTTGAAGCGCCTTCGTGACGTTCGTCCCTTGCGTTTCAACAGACTCTGTCGACAATGACTCGAGATACATCTTCAAAGAACTTTTATCGACCGTTAGCGGGCTTAAAACCACGGCTGAACCTGCGAACGCCACGAGACCGACTTTGTCGCCCGCGAGCGTATCCATTAGCTTCATCATCTCAGATTTTGCGTGCTGGATCCGCGACGGCTTTACGTCTTCAGCGAGCATCGAGTTCGAGACGTCAAAAGCGATCATCAGCTCGACGCCCTGAACTTTCACTTCCTGCAAACTTTTCCCAAGCTGCGGTCGCGCGAGCGCCGCCACGAAACAAGCAAACGCTAACAAGCGAAGAATCAATTTCAGATTTCTTTTTGCCTTTGAAACCGACGACGTTAAAAATGGCGATAACTTTGGGCCCAAGCCTTTTTGCAAGACTTTACGGCCGCGGCGCTCAAACGCAACCGACGCCAGCCACAAAATCGGGATCATCCAGAGCAGCTGAAAGGCTTCAGGAGTGGCAAAGCGCATTAAGGTACTCTCCTGAAAATCGTTTGTCCTAGGAATAACGAGGCGATCAAAAGCCAAACCGCCGACGTGAGCCACGGTGGAAACAGTTCGGCGTACTTCGTGTACTGACTGACATCGATTTTTGTTTTCTCGAGAGAGTCGATGTCTTTGAAAACTCGGCGAAGCGTATTGCCTTCGGTCGCGCGCCGGTAAGTGCCGCCCGTCTCGCCGGCCATCCGGCCCAGGAGGTCATCGTTGATCGTACTGTGAATCGGTTGGTAGCGTTTCACTTTACGGCCGAACGCATCGACACTCTCGATCGGCAACTGAGAGTCACCGTCTTTTCCGATACCGATAGTGTAGATGCGAATACCGTAACCCTTCGCGATGTCGAGTGCCGTCTCCGGATCAATCGTACCGCTGTTGTTCTCGCCATCGGTTGCGAAAACAATGACACGCGAACGCGCGGTCGAATCGCGCAAACGGCCAACGGCCGTCGCGAGTCCTGACCCGATCGCCGTTCCCATTTTGATATTTCGAGAAATTTTCAGATCCTTCAGACTTTTTAAGAGCAGCCCATGATCCAGCGTGAGTGGCACACGTGTGAACGCCTCGCCCATAAAAACGACAAGACCAATGCGGTCGTTCGGCCGGGTTTCGACAAACTCTTCGCAGATTTTTTTTGCGGCCTCGATACGATTCTCGTAAGGCGGCATATCCTCGATAACCATCGAGTCTGAGATATCAAGCGCCAGCATGATGTCGATGCCTTCAACATTCTTTTTCACTTTTGTATCGGCCTGCTGAGGCCTCGCCAGCGCCACAATCGCACATCCCAGGGACGCGAGCATCAAAGCTGTCGGCAACCACTTGAATCGAACGCGCAGACTCGGCGCAAGCGACTTCGTAAACGCCAGCGAACTAAATTGGACCGTCGGCCGCTTCTTTGAGCGAAAAATCATCCAGAGCGCGGCCGCGACCAGCGGAATGAAAAGCAGAAACGCGCTTGGGCTAGCCCAGCTGAGCATTAGACATTCCTTTCTTTGGCAATACGGTCGGCGATTTTACGGGTGAGTTCCATGAGCTGAAGAGCATCGTCGCCCGAGACCGCGACTGCGCCTTTCGCTTTTCGAAGCTCAAGGAGCGCAATGCGAAGGTTTCGCGCGCTCTGCTTATAAACGTTAAGATCGGCTTTTTTCATGG
>JAYTHQ010000287.1:0-3394 GCA_043732445.1 Bdellovibrionales bacterium
GGGCGATCACGAAAAATAAAATTTTGGACAGCGACGCCGACGGAGCTGCTCAGGCTGCTACACTTAACTAAAAGGGCGGGCATTTTGCTTCGACGTAACTTCTTTCTAGCACTGATGACGGTCGCGACTTTTTTGATCGCCTCGGCAAGCTTTGCAAATGATGGTTTACAGTCGAAAGAAGCGGGTCTTCCCAATGAAACGCCCGAGCAACTCAAGGGCGTCGGCATCGATGAACACATCGGCCAAAACGTTGATCTCGATTTAAAATTCAAAGACGAAACGGGCAAGTTGATTTCGCTTCGCAGCCTCGTGGGGCAAAACGGCCAAGCGGCTCTCTTAAGCCTGGCCTACTACAGCTGTCCTTCGCTCTGCAGTTTTCATTTGAACGGCCTGAAAGACGCATTCAAAGAAATCAAACTTCCGCTCGGTTCTGAGTTTCAAGCCATCGTCGTTTCGATTGAGCCAAAAGAAACGCCCGAGCTGGCAGCCGAGAAAAAAGCAAATTACATCATGGCCTACGGCCGCCCGGAAGGTGCCAAGGGTTGGCACTTCTTAACGGGAGATCAAGCGAACATCGCGGCTCTCGCGAAGCAAGTCGGCTTCAACTACCGCTGGGACGAAGAACAAAAGCAGTGGGCGCATGCTTCGGCAGCCGCTGTTCTCACGCCAACCGGCGAAATTTCTCGATATCTTTACGGCATCGTCTTCGATCCAAAAACGGTTCGTCTGTCGGCGATCGAAGCGGCCGACGGCAAAACCGGCACCGCGATGGATCGTTTGATTCTCTACTGCTTTCATTACAACGCAAAATCCAGCAAGTACTCGTTGATGCTCTCGAACATTATGTCGGGTGGGGGCGTTTTGATTTTGCTGATTATGGCAGTCTTCATGTTGCCGTTCTGGATTCGCAATTTTCGTAAGAAGTCTCAAGGAGAGTCTTGATTATGTGGTTGTCATTATTCACCCCACTTTTTTCGTCCGCGACGGCGGCAGCCTCAACCAACACTTTCATGCCGCCGGCTGCGACCGATATTGCAACCGACGTTGATAGCATTTACGCGTTTTTATTGTGGAGTAGCTTGCTGTTTTTCATTCTGCTCATCGGCGGCATGATCGCATTTGTGATCATGTACCGTCGTCGATCTGGCACCGACAAAACACCGTACATCACGCACAACCACACCCTCGAGTTTCTCTGGAGCTTTATCCCGTTTTGCATTTTCATTTTCTGTTTTGCGTGGGGCTGGACCGTTTTTCACAAAATGCGCGCCATGCCCGAAAATGCTCTCGAGATTCATGTCGTCGCTAAGAAATGGGCGTTCCGCTTTATCTACAAGAATGGCCGTGAAATTACGGCCGGCGTCGATAACGACGGCAACCAAACACCGGCCACGATGGTTGTGCCGATGGGTCGTCCGGTCCGGCTCATCATGGCGTCGGAAAAAATCAATCCATCGGCCAACGATAACCCGAAGGATCGCGCGGTCTCGCACGGCTTTTTCATTCCGGCCTTCCGTATAAAACAAGATATCGTGCCGGGTCGTTATACCTCTGAGTGGTTTGAGGCCACTCAGATCGGCGTCTTCAACGTTCTCTGTACGCAGTATTGCGGTGAAGGACATTATTCGATGCGCGCCGCAATTAAAGTCGTGACGCCAAAAGAGTATGAAGAGTGGATGTCAGGTGAGGCGGCCGGAGCGGGCGCCACACTTTCTCTCGCTGATCAGGGTAAGCAGCTTTACGCTAACCGCGCCTGCATTGGGTGTCACAGCTTAAACGGAAGCGCTGGTTCGGGCCCGACCTGGAAAGGTATTTTCGGCACGATGGTTGAGACCGATAAAGGAACAGTGAAAATCGACGAGGACTATGTTCGAGAGTCGATTCTTTATCCGAACGCAAAAATCGTGAAAGGCTTTCAGGCCGGTATTATGCCGAGCTTTGCTGGCCAGTTAAAAGACGACGAAGTAAATGCACTCATCGAATTCATCAAGACGGTGAAGTGAGGAAATAGAGATGGCAAACACAGCTCAAAACCAAGCGCACGCACATTCCGATGGACACGGCCCCGGCGAAAACTACTTGAACCACGAAAAGGGTTTGTGGTCTTGGCTCACTACGCTCGATCATAAACGCATCGGTATCATGTACTTCATCACGGTCATGATTTTTTTCGCCATCGGCGGAACAGCCGCGATGTTGATCCGGACCGAACTCTTTACCGCGAACCGGTTGGTCAACGGCCACATGACAGGCGCGGTGGTGACGGCGTCGCAATACACGCGGCTGATGACTTATCACGGCGCGATCATGGTATTCTTGGTCATCATTCCCGGCATCCCGGCATTCATGGGTAACTTCTTTTTGCCTCTGCAAATCGGTGCAAAAGATGTCGCGTTTCCTCGCTTAAATTTGCTGAGCTGGTATTGCCTGCTTGCGGGCGCGAGTCTTGCGGTTCTCTCAATGTTTTACGGCGGCGCCGACACGGGCTGGACGTTCTACACGCCTTATTCGATTTCGCTCTCAAAGGCCGTTGTTCTACTGGTCTCGGGCGCTTTTGTTGGCGGCTTTTCCTCGATCTTAACCGGCTTAAACTTCGTGGCGACGGTTCATAAGTTGCGGGCGCCCGGGATGACGATGAACCGGATTCCATTGTTTGTTTGGGCGTTGTATTCAACCGCGATTTTGCAAGTTCTCGCGACACCGGTTCTCGCGATCACGCTGCTCTTACTCGCCATGGAAAACATTTTCCAAATCGGTTTCTTCGACCCAGCTTTGGGTGGGGATCCAGTTTTGTTCCAGCATTTCTTCTGGTTTTACTCGCACCCGGCAGTTTACATCATGATCTTGCCGGCGTTCGGTGTGATCTCTGAGCTCATCGCAACCTTCTCACGCAAAACAATCTTCGGTTATACGGCGATCGCTTATTCGTCAGTGGCGATTGCGGCAGTCTCGTTTTTTGTTTGGGGCCACCACATGTTCGTTGCTGGTCAGTCAGAGATCGCGGGCGTCGTGTTCTCGGCAATCACGATGCTGGTCGGTGTTCCGACGGCGATCAAAGTCTTTAACTGGGTTGCGACGCTTTACAAAGGCTCGATCAATCTCGCCTCGCCAATGTTGTTTGCGATGGGCTTCATGTTCCTGTTTACGATTGGCGGGGTGACGGGCGTCTTCCTCGCAACGACGGCTCTCGATGTTCACTTCCACGATACATACTTTGTCGTCGCTCACTTTCACTACGTGATGGTCGGCGGAACACTCATGGCGATCATGGGCGGGATCTATTATTGGTTCCCGAAAATGTTCGGTAAAATGGTGAATGAAACGATTGCGCAACTGTCGTTCTTCTTTATCTTCGTCGGCTTTAACGTCACCTTCTTCCCGCAATTCGTTCTTG
>JAYTHQ010000288.1:0-3392 GCA_043732445.1 Bdellovibrionales bacterium
TTGTTCGGCTTGAACTTCGATCTCTTCGCCCGAAAATTAATCGAACATGCAGGCGAAAGCGGCTCGCACTACATTACGAAAACATCGAAAGAATATTGGGAGATGTTTAAGGCCGCCGGCGGCGGTGGCTTGATCACCGTGATTACGACGCTAGCGAAGTTCGCGATTGCGAATCTTCATTTTGCACTCTTTTTCGAGGGACTTGCTTTTGGTCTCAACTATTCGCTCAGCTTCTTGGCCATGCAAGGACTGGGGTTCGTACTCGCAACCAAACAACCCTCGATGACCGCCGCCGCACTCGCTGGTCATTTAAGTGAAGCGCCCGACCGCTCAAGGCTCGGCGAATTTGTCGGCATCGTTGCGCAAATCACGCGCTCGCAGTTCGTGGCGATTCTCGGCAACGTCGGTCTCGTGATTCCGGGTGCTTTCGTGGTCGATTGGCTTTTCGTTCAAGCCACCGGCCAACACGTCATCAGCGCGAACTACGGCATGCACACGCTTGAAACGTTTCACCCCTGGCATACGCTCACGTTTTTGTACGCAGCCGAAACGGGCGTCTTGCTGTGGCTATCAAGCTTCGGCGCGGGCTGGCTCCAGAACTGGGTCATTTATCGCCGCATCCCCGAAGCACTCGCCACTCACCAAACGCTTCACGCGCTCCTCGGAGAAAAGCGAAGTCACGAGCTCGGCGAAACAATTCGTCACAGCGCCTCGGGCTGGGGCGGGAATATCTCGATCGGCCTGATGCTCGGTTTTTTTCCAACGCTCGGTAAAATCTTTGGTCTGCCGCTCGATATTCGTCACGTGACACTGTCGGCAGGCCAGATGACGTTTGCATTCTGCTCACTTGGTTCGAGTGCGATCACGATGAGTCTTGTTCTTGAATCTTTAGCTGGGCTTGTTGTGATCGGCGTGATGAATTTCGCGGTCAGTACGGCGTGCGCTCTGTTTGTCGCCGTTCGCGCAAGACGAGTTCATAAAATCTGGTTTAGAACGATTCTCCGAGACGTGCGACGCAGCTTTTTGAGAAATCCTTGGCCGTTCTTTTTTCCGCCGCTTGGCAAATCCGGCGATTAATTAAATGATTTCGCTATTTTTTGGCGAATGGAAAACCCGAGCCTTTGTTCGCCTTGATCGATGCGTCTAAATCCTTCACGCGTAAATCGATTTTTTCGGCGACCTTTAGCATCTCTTCATCCGAGAGCAAGTCGGCCTCGTTCGGATGTATTTTTCGGCCCAAAATGAGCGAGACGAAGGGCGCCGCATCGCGAATAAAAGTTCGGTACTCGGCAATGTCGTATTTGGGTTCGTAAGCCATAAATTGTCCCTCGTGAAGGCTCAACGATTCCCGTTGAAGTCGCCGGCGTCAATATAAGTCGTCCTAACTCCTGTGCCACGAGGCTCAAGTTCGGCACTGGCTTTGCACAACTTACAGGTATGACAAAGCTGACGGCTTACTCGATCGCTTTTAGTTTCGGCATTTTAACGGCCTCGCTTGGCTTCGTGTCGGGCGCCTCGGCTGTGCCACGCATGATCGACGACGCGAACGATCCGGGACGTGTTTTCAGCTCTTATGAAGCGGGAATCGACAATCTACCGACCTCCGGAACCATCCGCGATGCGCTTTGGTCTGACACCTATTGGCCAAGCCACTTCGGCGGCGCCGCTTGGCGCTGGCAAGTCTCACAAACTCCAGGCACCCACGCCGATGCAGATCCGCACGTCTACCAGGTATACCCTGCTTGGCAAATCTCGGAGCTCAGCGACGAGCAACTCGCACTACTTTCGCCAGCCGAAAAATACGACATCGCGACTGGTCGCTTTGACTATCCGACGGTTCGCCGTGAAGTCGCGCGCACCTCACCGAATGACAGCAAGTGGCACGGCCTCTGCCACGCGGTTGCTGCCGTGACCTCGCGCTTTAGTGAGCCACAGAATACGAATGTGGTGGTCACTCTCCCCGACGGAAACCAGCACAACCTGATGTTTTACTCGTCTGATATTAAGGCACTCCTGGCGCTCTCCGCAGACCGAGCGGTTTCACAGACGTCGCATGGTATCGGACAGAACTGCCAATCGTCAGATATGAATTCAGCCGCTTGTTGGGACACGAACCCCGGCTCGTTTTATATCGCCTTAGCGAACATGGTCGGGCTCTTAAAGATGCCAATCCTGATGGACGTCGATCCGGGTCCCGAGGTTTGGAACGCGGTCGTCAAAAGCTATTCGGCGCGACTCACCGACCAAGATGGCATCTCGGCCCGCGCAGCGCCGGGAACTGCGCGCGAGGTTCGCGTCGACATGACCCTCCAGCATACGCTCGGCGCAAGGCCGGCGCGTGGCCCCGTCGGTGCGCAGTTTAAAACCCAAGTTTATGCATTTACTCTCGAGATCGACCGCCGCGGTAACATTATCGGCGGCGAATGGATCACGAAGAACCGTCCCGACAGCCTCTGGAAACCAGAAGATAACTTGGTTCTCGACGGCAACTTCTCATTTTTAAAGCAGCTGACGACGACGCTTCGCTAAGATATTTAAAATTATGACATTCGTCTCGCTCGCTCGAAAACTAAAAACTCCCAAAGCCGTGCAGGCCTATTTGCGACGGCTTCCTTACAACCGCGAACCGCGCGGCGAAACTTTGCGCTCGGCGAAAAGCGCCCTCGCAAAAGGGCAGGCCCACTGCCTCGAAGCCGCATTTCTCGCGGCCGCGATTCTTGAACTCCACGGCTACCCACCGCTTGTTTTGAGTTTCGAAAGTCAAGACGGACTCGATCACGTGATTTTCGCCTATCAAGGAAAAAGTGGAAAATGGGGGTCGGTGGCGCGCTCTCGCGACGAAGGTTTGCATGGTCGCCCCGCGATCTTTCGAAGCGTTCGCGATTTGGCCTGGAGCTACTTCGAGCCCTACGTCGACAAAACTGGTCGCATCACAGCCTATCAGCTGGCCCATCTCGACGAAACAAATGCCGATTGGCGCGCGAGCAAAGCCGATGTCTGGAAGGCCGAGACATACTTATTAAAACTTAAACATCGCCCGTTAAAATCCAGCACTACCCGACATCAAAAACTGCGAGCCGCGTATCTCGCAAACGGTCCAATGAAACCCAAACATTTTTGGTGGTGACGATCAAGAACTGGCCCACCACGCTGCGCTTGGTGGGTTTTTTGCCTCTGTGATTAGGCATGAAACGACAATGCCCACCGTGCTCATGCCCTCCATCGTCATCCGATCTTCGGCCTCGCATACGTAAATCCGGATTCTTCCGCCGCAAATCCGATGCGCGTCTCATTCAGCGCTACCGCTGCCTGAATTGCGATCGACATTTCTCTCGCGCGTCGGCACATCCGGCGTTTGGTCATAAAAAAAGGCAAGTTAACGAGCGCTTAAG
>JAYTHQ010000289.1:0-10987 GCA_043732445.1 Bdellovibrionales bacterium
ATGGCCTGGTTATACTCTTTCGTCTCTTCGAAAACGGCGCCCAAATAGAAACGAATTTTATCAGACGACGGTTCAATCGCTAACACGTCTTCAAGACGAGTGATCGCTTCTGGAAAACGCTGTTGCTCGATCAAGATAAAAGCCATTTTGGATTTTACGTTCACGTCAGATTTGTCGGCAGCTTCCATGATCGCGAATTGCTCGTAAGCCTTCAAATAATCTTTTTGTTCGATATAAAGGCGCGCCAATTCCTCAGCGATATTGGTGCTCGGGCCACTCTTCTCTTGATAAGCTCGGTAAAGAGTCATGGTTTGCGGCTTACGGCCCGTTGATTCATAAAGATTTCCGAGGGCCAGGACCGCTTCCGTATAATTTGCTTTTTGACTGAGAGCCGCCTTGAAAGCGTCTTCAGCTTTCGCGACGTTCTTTGCGCGCGCAACACCCTTCAGATTCTCGCCTTCTTCAAGCTTAACCCGTCCAATGTAATAAAAAGCGGTGGACCGATTTGGGTTCTCCAGGTCCTTTGCCAGCTTTTCAAATTGAACGATCGCTTCCGAGTACTTTTTCTGTTCCGCCAAGATAGCGCCAACGAAAAGCGGAGCTTCGTAATTCTCGTGATTTGCGTTCATGACCGTGCGGTACTGGGCGACGGCTTCGTCGTACATGCGCATTGCGGAGTAAAGTCCGCCCAACAAAAGGCGAGCATCTTCATGCGATGGATCGACTTCGAGCGCCGCTTTACATTGCTCAACAGCTTCGCTGACGAGACCGGCTTTTACGTACTCAGCCGCCAGGCGAAGTCGAACTTGCGCCGAGCTCGGATCGTAAATGAGAGTCAGTTTGTATTCTTCGATCGCCTTCGCGCTCTCGCCTTCGAGGCTTAGAGATTCTGCGATGGTAAAGTGAAAATCCGCTTTCGTGCGAAGAGCTACGTCATCGACGATTTCACCCGATTTGCTGTAGGCTGGAAGCGACATCGAGGTCGGCGCTCGATTTGTGACATCAGCAGCGTCCTCGTGAAAAACGGCTGACGCCTTTTCCTTCGGGGTCGTCGCGCATGCGGCCAAACTCAAAACCAAGAGCGCGGCAAGAGCGAGGGAGCGACGTTGAAAGCGAACCATAGTCCTGAGGCCTTTCGACTGAATCGGCCTATTAAAGTGGCCGACCATGTAGTCAGATCGGCTGTTTGGGAGGCTGGCTTTATGAGACAGTCTCAAAGCTAGACGTTGGCTGGGGCGCCTTACAGGAAGGCAGATTAGCGGCCGCGGGCGCCCGCAATAAATCCGACATCATCACCGCGAAAATGAAAGGTGTTAGCGGTCGTTTCGTTAAGCTCTTCGATCTTCGTATCGAGACGTCCATTCGGACCTTCGGACCAAACGACAATCGTCGAGTTCACGTTATTGGGATTACCTAACACGCTATAAAAGTAGGGGTGTCCCCATGGATCTTTGCCCATCTGACCGTCGGTCAGAGGTGGCACCGGATCGCTTCCCATCGACGCAGGACCGCGCAACTGAGCGGTTTGAGACTGCACCGCGAGTTGGTGTTGTTGGCGAATCTGGAAGGCCAAGGACTCTGCCATTGACCGTGCCCGGGTCGGGCGATCGTCGTGAAGGAGGCCGGCGACAGATGCGCCTATAACCGAACTGACGGTTCCGCAAAGAACAACGAGCATGATTAGGTCGAGAGTCCCAAAATGCTGATTATCTTGACGAAAACTCACGCTGTTCACCTTTGTCTAAAGGGCTTTTCAATACCTTCGGCACCGGGTCTAGTAAACTTTAGGACAATCGTATGGCTGCTCGCTTGACATCATGTGCCGTCCTTGTCTATTGTCCCCGCGAAGTTCAGCTAAGTAGCTGTTGATGCGGGAGATGAGCTCATTGGCCACAGGCTTCAAAGGCGCTTCAGAGGCGCCATTGAAGACCGAGACCAACTGACGATCTCTCAGGTGCAAAAGCAGTTTAACGGGGAGGCATTATGATCGGCCAAGCTCAAGAGACAAGTTCTATCGGCGCAATGAGCGCCGCAGTCGGAATGAAAAGCGTCAATTCAACAAGCGCTAAGACGAAAATCATCAAGCGCTACCAGAATCGTAAACTCTACGACACGCAACAAAGCTGCTACGTCACTCTCGATGATATCGCGAAAATGATCCGCACGAACGAAGACGTGATGGTCATCGATAACAAAACGAAAAACGACATCACCGCGGCAACTCTCACGCAAATCATCTTCGAAGCAGAGAAAAAAGCGTCAACGTACGCTCCGCTCTTCACGCTTCGTGAAATCATCCAAAACGCGAATGGCAGTATCTCTAGCTACCTCGCAAAATTGGGCGCTTTCCCAAAAGATTACGCAAAAGCAGAGCCACAAGTAATGGCGATGAACGAGAAAGCGTCGTTCGATGACGTAAAGCAAACTCTCGAAAATCGCGTAGCGAAAGCCGCAACAGCAAACGACACAGATTTCGTTCCGAACGGAAAGTTCATGGACGACCAAATGCCAAGCCTTCCAAATTCAAACAAAAGCCTCAATCAGTAATCGTTAGATTATTGATTCAAGTTTTATCGAAACCCTAGCGAGAGCTAGGGTTTTTTTATGCCTGAAACAGTCCGGTTGATCCGTTTCGGTTCCTCTAGCGGACGCTGCGCCAGCTGATAAATGTCTTCTTCCCCGGCCGAATCTCGATCTCGCGCTCAGGCATATTTTCGTGTGTCGGATTGTTTCCATCATCCATTCCGGTGACGTTAACCTTGTAGTTACCAGGCTTGAGCGTTAGCCGCGCGATCTGGAAGCTTTGCGGAAGCGTCGACCACTGCCTGACATCGGCGCGGTCGGTGAGATTCAGCGCAAGCCAGGCCACCGCACCGAGCGCTTGATTTTTCTGGCCAATCTGGTCGGCAACAACTGCCTTCGTCGCAATTCCTGCGACACGCATCGCGACCAATCGGGAGTAATCATCGCTCATCGTTTTGATGGCAACATCGGTCACGCTAAAAATCTCAGATGAGGTCTGTGCATGATCACCGACAACAAGCCGGGCATATTGCGTGTTTGAGCTAAACGGTAAAAGAACCGGAAATCGTGGATTTTCAGTTCGCGGATATTTGCGCGGCCCCCAACCTTGCTCAAAAATTAACACGACTTCGCCGAGCGTTTTATCCTTCCACTCGGGATCGATCTTGCTCTGCGGAAACTGACTTCTCCATTTCGCCGTCTCTTCGGGCCGCTGAGCCCGGAGACTAGCTCGAAGCAAGTCCTGCTTTAGCGGAGCGTAGTGCGGCGCAACCTCATACGCACTTTTGTAGGCGATGTAAGCATCGTCGTAGTCGTGATCGGCTTCCCAGATCATCGCGCTCAAATAAAAGGCGAACGGGTTTTGATCGTAATCTTTTTTTGCTTCGTTCCTAAATTTTGTCAGCATCGTGTTGAGCAGTCTGGTTTCAACGAGAGCCTCATCAAGCTCGCCGAGCTCGAGGTAATTCACGGCATTCATCCCGTGAATCAAAACTTTTTCGTAGTCGTCGCCTTTGTATTGAACCATCTCTTCAGACAAAAGCAGTGACGCCGTGATTTTTGAGATTGAGTGATAGTCTTGAATATCGGCGATTTTTGCCGCCTCTTGATACGCCCGGGCGCTGTCTTGAAATCGGTGTGTCTGCTGGAGTGCCGTCGCATAATCGAGGAGGTAGACGAGCTGATCGTCGTTTTGCTTTTTTGCCAATGGCTCAAGAAGCGAAACGGCTTTGGCCGGGTCTCGAGCGGCGAGCGCGTCGCGCGCTTCTTTGACTTTGCTTTGGTAGGTCGCGCAGCCGGCAAATGAAAGTGAAAAAAGAAAGGCCGCGATTGCAGCCTTTCCCCTTTTGATTTTCGATTGAGCCTTTTGAGTGCGCGTCATCACGAATTTACTTTTTTTAGATCTAGAGGCCAACTGACCGTTTGCGATACTTCTTCCGGAGCTGTTTGTAGTCCGTCCACTCGACGATATTTGTCTTTAAATTCGTTAAATTGAGCGTCAATTTGTAATAGACCGATTTATCCTTGCCGACTTCTTGAACGTTCGAATCGAGGCGGCCGTTGATGATATAGTCTGCGCCAATCTGGCCGCCCGGCCCTTTTTTCGTTGTCTCAGAAACCATCCCGCCGTTTTGATAATTATATTCGTCCGCAACGTCTTCGCGAGCTTCTTTATCAACGAAAGCAGATTTGCCACCGCGCGAGAGTTCAACACGGATCATGTCCATGATGTTCTGCGTATCAATGTGTTCGTTAGTTTTATTCTGGAGTTTCGTGACCATGATGATCGGCGGCTTTTTCGCGTTTGCGATCGAGCTGTGGGCCGAAAGACCCGCAACGAGATCGGCGACAACTTTTTGCATGTCGGTTTCCGACCACTGATCGGTCATATTGTTTTCGGTGTTTGGATCTTCGTATTCGCCTTTTACGAATGCTTTCGGGCCGCAACCGGTCGCGGTAACCGCTAGCGCGATAACTCCTATCATGAAAAGACCACGGGTCGACTTCTTCATTCGTAACTCCTGATTCTTGGCTGAATCATTTTTTTCGTTCAGACAACATTTTAAACATAGCACGCGTGACGTCGCAACCGGACGAAGGACGGACCGCATGCCCCGAGTCGAAGTCGTCGTAGTTCGGCTTGGTAGAGATAGAGTGTGCTGCGAAAATTGCTTCGTGATCGCCGGGAGAACAAGAATTCTCCTTAAGTGACTTCCAGGAGCCGCCGTAGTCCTCAGCATTTCTAAGCCAACGAAAGACCGTGACCTATGTCCACTATTTTAGATATCACGACCGCCGACCGCGCTTTTGCCGCCATTAAAGACCTAGTTAGCACCGACGTCGAAGAGTTTTGGGCCCTTGCATTAGGACCTAAAAAAAACGTCATCGCGAGTAAAATGATTTTCCGTGGCACGGTTGATTCGTGCTTAGTCCACCCCCGAGATATTTTTCGATTTGCCTGCGATACAAACGCGTCGTCTCTGTTGGTCGCCCATAATCACCCGAGCGGCGATCTGATCCCATCCATGGAGGACCTCCGCTTTACCCGTCAACTTGTGAACGCGGCGGCGCTCATGGAAATTCCGATTGTCGATCACCTCATATTAACGGTCAGTGGTTTTGCGAGTTTGCGTAGCGAAGGGTGGTGCCGTTTTGAAGCCGAGCGCGCGCGGCCCGCCGTTTCGTTCGGTGAGCACTAATAATCAATGAGTGTGTCGGTCGTAGCGCTAGAATTTAAACCAGTTTCGGTATTGCTCGACGGCTCACGATCAGCCTCGGGAATACGTTTGGTTTTTACGTTCCCGAACCGATCGATCTGAACCGCGTAGCCGTCTTTACGTGCATTCTCGATAAAGTCAGTGAGCCACGCCTTGCGCGCCTGCTTTTCAAAGTAGACGCGGTCTTGCTCTTCTTGAAGGCCGTACATGATCTTCGCGTCAGGGTGCGACGGGTTTACGGGCCAATCGGCTTTTTGGCGCGGAGCAAATAAGTTTTGCTCACCCGCTAAAGGTAACCCACTCATCATGTCGGGCACTTTCACTTTGTGGGCGTCGATTGGCAAATCAGGCGCATCAAAGTGGTTGCGAAGTTGCACATCAATGCGTTCGCGATTTAGGCGCGTTCCCGTCAGATCTCGGTGAAAATCAAGACGTTCCTGAATCTGCGTATCTGTCAGCTGGCTCGCTGATGAGTTCGGGTGTTTTGCGAGTCCCGGTGCAAATCCGATATAAGAAAAAAGTCCGATCGCAGAAATAAATAAGACCCACGCGGTCACGTTGCTCTGCTTTTGCTTTTTTTGCGTTTTGCGCGATTGAAGTTTTGGAGCCGCCTTTTGCGGCGACACCGGCTCGTTCGTTTGGACGGAGGTCACGTTTGTCGGAATCAGCCTTGTGCGATTGAGTTGCGAGGCGCGAGTGAGCGCCAGCGATACTTTTGTCGACTCTTGCGGGTGGAGCGGCGTCTGCGTCTCTTGACGCAAAACTTCGAGTTTCAAAGTTTTGTCGTCGTTGACGATGAACGATCGCTGAATCGATGGCTGCAGAGAAACCTGTACGTTGGCCGACGCAAATAATCGGCTCAGACCCAGTTTCGCTGGGTCGCTCGATTGCGGGTTGAGCTCTTTGAGCTGCGATGGTTTCGGCTTTCGTGCGCTCATCGTCATCGTCTCATTTCGATACGCTTAAGTAGCGATCCCTCAAAAACAAGATCGGAGTTTTACGAGGAGTTCTTTAGACAAACGACTAGCGTTTGGCTGGGAGTTAAGCCTTTTGGTTTTGAGCTCCCGGAGGGCCATCAATCGGCACCGAAATTGTGAATTCCGTGCCCTTTCCCTGTTCAGACTTCACCGTGAGGTCGCCGCCGTGGGTTCTTACGATTCCGTACGAAATGCTCAATCCCAACCCTGTTCCCTGGCCCACCGATTTTGTGGTGTAGAACGGATCAAAGATCTTATCGAGCCCGTCTTTGGGGATTCCTTTGCCAGAATCTTTG
This sequence comes from Bdellovibrionales bacterium, assembly GCA_043732445.1. GTDB lineage: Bacteria > Bdellovibrionota > Bdellovibrionia > Bdellovibrionales > JAMPXM01 > CAJYOV01. Next base: position 6,514 of record JAYTHQ010000289.1, read on the forward strand.
ATCGATACGACGGCTCTCGCCTTTGAACCCTCGCCGACTTTGCGTAAATGAATCCAAATATCGCCTTCGCCATCGATGGCTTGAGCGGCATTCGTCAAAACGTTCATGAACACTTGATTTAACTGGCTTGGGTAGCACATGACTTCGGGTACGATTTCAAAATGCGGATGAACGCGAATACGATTTTTAATCTCGCCCGATAAAAGCTTGAGCGTGTTTTCAATGCCTTCTTTTAAACTCACGCGTTTGATTTTTGCTTCTTCAAGGCGCGAGAAATTTCTTAAACCCAAAACGATATCGCGAGTCCGGCGGGCGCCGTCTTCACAAGACGAAATCAAGCGCGGTAAATCCTCGACAATATATTTGTAGTCGGCCTTCTCTTTTGCCTGCGCAAGAGCTTCCGGACTGACTTCGCCGGCATCGATGATCGAGTTGAGTTTTTGCGAGTAATCACGCAGGTGACTCATGTTGCTGTAAATAAACCCGATCGGATTATTCAATTCGTGCGCGATACCGGCAACCATTTGGCCGAGGCTCACCATTTTCGCCGAGTGCACGAGCCGCGTCTGTGTATCTTTTAGCTCCGAGTACGCTTTTTCGACTTCCGTAATTTTTTTCTCGAGCTCCATCTTCGTCTGGTAGATCCGACGACTCATGTCGTTGAAGCTCTCGGTCAAGACGCCGAATTCGGTGTCGGTCGTGACCGGAATCTCGACCGGCCCATCCTTCACTTCCATCATTTGAATGGCTTCAACAAGATCGTAAACCGGCTTCACAACTACGCGAGTTGCGAAGACAGCGATCACCACGAAGATGATTCCGATCGCACCGATCATCGTGAAAAAAGCGTAGTTCACGTTGCGCAAGTAGCCCTTTGCCTTTTGCTTTGACGCTCCCAGCCCAACCAGAAAAGTCGACTGCCCCCACTTCACAGGCGTTACGATAAAACCAAACGGTTCGTTTCTGACGGTGAGTTCGAAGAACGACTCGGAGCCGTCGCTGATCGTTTTTGAGAACATATGCTTATCGTACAGTGAAAAATCAGGGTGACTACCCGCTACGATTTGGCCCTTCTCGTCGAACAATATGATTTCTAAATCGAGACGCTTTTTTAAATTTTCAAGAAATGAGGGGCCTAGGTTAATGATCTCTTCGACGTAGCCGGCGTTTCGGTTAGCTTTTGTTTCCAAACGGGTGATTGCGATGAGATCGAGCGAGTGATTCGAGCCCGCCTCCGCCACGGTCATCGAGCCGTTTTTCTCAAGCGACGACTTATAAAAATCCGAAAGATAAATACTGGCATCTTCGAGATTGCGATCTTCTTTCGGGTTGGCTTTTTCGTTTCCCGGAATCGTGACGACAAGCTGGCCGTCGCGGTTAAAAAGCGAGAGACTCGCGAGCCCGCTATTGTGCGCGCTGCCCTCAACGCGTGACTTTGCTTGAGCGACAGCGTTCGTCAGAAGATAGTAAGACAGCATTGGATCACTGCGGTAACGGTCGCGACGCGCATTTAAGAAATTTTCATAATCGCCGATTGTGCTTTCGAATTCGCGAGCATTGGCGCGAAGACGTTTCGTGAGTTCATTATCGATCGCTTGCTCGAACTTCACGAGAGAGTAACCCGTGACGAACATGAGCGGCGCAAGTGAGAGAACTAAAAACCAACTCATCAGAATCGTTCTGAGAGATCGTCGCGGTTTGCGATAGCGAAATTTTTTCGGCTGCGCGCTTAAGCCTTGTGTGATTGCCACGGGTGTTACGAGCTTCGGTTATTGAGAAGCGGACTCCACCCACAGGATAAATCGAACTTGTCCCGGAGGCATCACTCTCGGGTGCGGATCCTTCGAGATCCGGACGGGACCATAGACCTGCAAGCGCTCGAGGATTTTCTTATCGTTCGTTTCCGGAAGAGTGAAGTGATAGTACCGACCGTTTCCACGCTTCCAGCCGAGTTCGACTTCGCCAGCCTTCTCGCCGCCGAGCGCGATAATGTCGGCTGTCATTTTGGGTCCGATTTCATCGAGATCGTTGAGCGTCATAAAGGCCCGGTAGACAAAACCCTTCGCCTTCGGATCGCGGCTGTCATGGCTGTCAGCAGTTTCGCCCACCGCGACCTGGCTTGAAGCGTTCGTGCCTGGCGCAGACGGCGGCGTTGCCGACGCGGTTAACGCTGGGGTCGAAGCTGGGGTCGAAACCGGCGTCAATGATGGCGTCGAAACCGGTTGCACAGCGACCAATGCCGGAGTCGGCGTTGTTTTCGGTTTGGCCGGAAAGAAAAAGGCATAAATCGGATTCGGTGGCGAAGAATCGATCGACTCGGGCGGCCGTTCAGATTTGGCAGGCGTCGGCGAGAGAGCGAGCGACGCCTTTAACGCCAAGCCGGCAACCTTCGCCTCGTCTTTCGAATTTATCGGCGCGGCACGTTCATCGTCGCCCGAACCGTCATCGATAGCAGACTCTGCAACCTCGTCGCCCGAGCTCTCATCGCCCGACGTCGTGTCTGGCGGCTCATCGCCAGATCCTTGATCGTCGTTGGCTGCGACCTGTTCGGAGTCATCATGAGTCTGCGGAATTTGTGCGGTCTCGACAGCTTCAAGACCGAGCGTTTTCTTAACGGAAAACTTTGACCAAGGTACAAGCGCAACGGTGCTGGCGACAATCGCAGACAGTGCAATCGCGGTGATCGACCACCGAAGTGTTTCGGGCCATTCGCCCCAGCTCGAGTATCTTCGCCCGAGTGAGACAGCACTTTCGGCCTCAAGCAGATGCGCGATAATGCTTGGTTCGACTAAGACGTTTTTTAAATTCGCGACGTAAACTCGAGCATTCTCGATATTTTTTAAAAGCGACTTGGACTCTTGATCGTTTGCAAGGAACTCCTCAAGCGCCAGGCGGCGCTCGGGCTCAAGCGAGCCGTTCGCGTAGTCGTAAATCATTTCGTGCGCCAAAAATGGCGTTAGCTTTTTTCTTGTAAATGGACTCGATTTAGGTGGATTTGGCTGGTCGCTCAAACCTGACTCCGGTTTTCGGCTTTGGCGAGCACGGCGCCCATCTGGCGCATGCCCTTCGCGACCCGGTATTTCATGGTGCCTGTCGAAACGTTGAAGCCCTCGGCCGCCTCATCTTCAGAAAATCCTAAAAGTTGGGTTAAAATCACCGCGGTAATTTCGCCGTCTGACGATTGGCGATGGAACTTTTGCCAGGTTGGAAGGTCTGTTCCTGCCGGAAACTGAATGGCCGCGTCAGACATCTCGGTTGGACGATTTCGCGAAAGCATTTTTCGTTGCGCATCGAAGGCTTTACTTAAGACTCGTGCGATCTGCACGCGCGTATGAGTTTGATGTCCGGCCTTCATGCCTTTTAACTGAGCGATAGTCTTGTGTGCGGCCGCGAGGGCCTGCTTCTGATCGAGTAGTGAGAGCAGAAAGAAAAGCGCAATGTCTCGCGCTTGTTCGGCCGAAACCATTTTGGTCTTTCTCTTAATCGGTCGTGAGCTGCTTCAAGAGATCCAATTCATCGAGAACTTTGCCCGAACCTAAAACGACGCACGTCAAAGGATCTTCGGCGATTGTCACCGGCAAACCGGTGCGCTCTCGAAGAAGAATGTCGAAGTTCGCCAGCAAGGCTCCGCCGCCCGTGAGTACGATTCCGTTGTCGACAATATCAGATGCGAGCTCAGGTGGAGTTTTCTCGAGCGCAGTTCTAACGGCGTCAACGACTTCGCTTAAAGGGTCCATGAGTGCATCGTTCACTTGGGAGCTTGTGATTTCGATCGTCTTCGGCGCGCCGGCCACGAGATCGCGACCTTTGATTTCCATCACGCGTTCTTCTTCGAACGGATACGCATTGCCGATTTGGATTTTAATTTTCTCGGCCGACTGCTCGCCGATGAGAAGATTAAATTGGCGACGAACGTAATTGATAATCGCTTCGTCGAATTTGTCGCCCGCGACTTTAATAGACTTGCAGTAAACGATACCGCCGAGCGAGATCACCGCGACACCAGTCGTGCCGCCACCCATATCGACAACCATGTTGCCCGTTGGCTCGGTAATTGGAAGACCAGCGCCGATCGCGGCCGCCATCGGCTCTTCGATCAGATAAACCTCGCGAGCACCCGCGCTGACAGCCGCTTCTTTAACGGCACGCTTTTCGACCTGAGTAATTCCGTAAGGAACGCAGATAATAATGCGCGGACGAATAAACGATTTTTTATGACCAGTCGATTTGGAGATGAAGTACTTGAGCATCGAGCCGGTGACTTCGAAATCCGCGATGACACCGTCTTTGATCGGCCGAATAGCGACGATTGAACCGGGAGTCCGGCCGAGCATTTCTTTGGCTTCTTTGCCGACGGCAAGAACGCGGTTCTGCATGCCGCGGTAATTTTTTTGAACGGCGACAACGGAGGGTTCGTCGAGAATAATGCCGCGGCCTTTTGCGTACACCAAGGTGTTCGCCGTCCCGAGGTCGA
>JAYTHQ010000290.1:0-10915 GCA_043732445.1 Bdellovibrionales bacterium
GTCTTAACGTTTGTTCAAGCTCAAAACAAACTCGATAAAGCAACCGACACGACCAAGACTCTCGGCGGAGACTCGCTCATTCGAACAGTCGAATCAAAGATTCGCTCTCTTGTTCAATCGCCGCAGTTCGGCGTTAAAGGGACGATCACGACGCTGAACCAAATCGGCATCACGTTCAATCGGGCCGGTACGCTTGACTTCGATCAAAAGAAATTCAACGCCGTGCTGGCGAAAGATGTCGAGGGCGTTCAGCAATTTTTCGTTGGCGATGGCTACGCAACGGGCTTCGTAAATGCGGTTAAGCGAGAGGTCACAAATCTTTTGAATCCGTCATACGGAGCTCTCTCGAACCGTTCACGCGGCCTGAAGGACACGATTTCGCAAATCGATAGCCGTATCGAGCAGAAGAATCGGCAGCTCGAGAAAAAAGAAGAAGTTTTACGCGAGAAGTTCTCTCGGCTCGAAGAAACGATGTCGAAGATTAAATCGCAAGGTGCCGCAGTCGGAGGCATGGGCGGTGGTGGTGGTCTTTTAGGTTAAGAAGTTTGGGCGAATTATTTGATTTGGTTTTTTGAGAATGGCTTTGAGTGAATAGGAAACTGTTTCTACTAAAGATAAAGATTTCGAGGATACGGAAATGAAGGCTGCTTACCAGAAGTACAAGACGACGTCGGTTCAAAGTGCGAGCAAAGAGAAGATTCTCTTAATGCTTTATGAGGCGGCTATTCGCTTTACGAAGCAAGCGGTACAGGCCGCCGAAGACAAACGAATCGCCGAGCGCGGAACGAACATCGGCCGTGCTTACGATATTGTTCTCGAGCTGAACAACACGCTCGATCATAAGATCGGCGGCGACGTCGCGAAAAACTTAGAGCAGCTTTATATGTTTATTACTGATCAATACCAACAGGCCAACATCACCGGTGATCCAAAGTATCTGCGAGACGCACAGAAGGTGCTCGAGACTTTGTATGACGGCTGGGTGAAGGCTGTCGAACAACTAAAAAAAGCTTAAACGTCTCGTACGACTTTACAAGGAGCCCCATGGATCGGGTCATCGCACTGCTGCAAGAGAAGAATGATTACCTCGAGAAGTTTTATGCCGTTAACGAGCATGAATTGATCAACTTTAGCGCGGGAGATTTCGAGAACGTCGAAATCTTCTATCAGACTCGGGATAAGTTCCTGGACCTGATCCGTTGTATCGACGGTCTCCTGGAAGAAGAGAATGAACGCTCGATCATCAACGTCACGGAAGCTCATCGCGCCCAGGTCGCGAAACTTTTCGCGGCTAAAGACGGGCTCGTGAATTCGATTCTCGCGCAAGACCTCCAGATGCTCGAGTATATCGAAAAGGAAAAGTCACAGATCATCCGTGAGCTGAAGACCACGCAACAAGCAAGGCGCGCAGTCGGCGCCTATGCAAGCCTCGAACGCGCAAAGGCCCTCGAGGACTAAATTCTGGCCGGTACCAAATGCCGGCTTTCGCCCTTTCGCCGGTACCTGGTACCAGCAGTGAAAACGGCCCGGTAGGGTCGTTTTTTTTACGAGTTGGCCTAGATGATGGTCGGGCTCGTGGTTTGATCCTCGGCAAAAATGTTCCCCCGACTCAGACAAATCCCTGACTGGATCGGCAAGATCGTCAGTCAACAAACTGTCTTCCCTCACACGAACTGCCGGTTTTTCGCCTCTCTGGGCTGGCACTCGCGTTGCTTTATCTAGAAATGTCGCGCGCGCAGCTTTTGACTCGCGTGACGTATCGACTGAGGTCGAGAGGGGATTTGAGATACATGCTCGAGAATTTACGCCAGACACCAAAGACGCAGCCATCAAACGAGACGCGCTCTGAGACGCGCAATAACCAGACTAGCAAGATCATCGATATCGCGCGCGCTGTTCATGAGTTTGATTCGGAGCCGGGGCTTGAAGTCGAACTTCCACCGATTCCGACTGAACATAATGTCGTCGATCTTTTGATGAAGAACGCAGTCGTCTTGATGAAAGCGAAGGAGGGGCGTCTTGCCTTTAATATTCTTCGCAATGTTTTGATTCGTCAGCCGCAGAACGCGCAAGCATTACAAATGATGGGTCAGTGTTTAAAAGCTGAAAGTCGATTTGAAGAGGCGCTCAAATGCTTTCGCGCTCACGCCAAGATTGTTCGCACAGCCGAAGCGCATGCGGCGGTCGCAGAGATGCTCTATCTCTGCGAGCGAGACGAAGCGGCGCTCGCTTCGTACCGCGATGTCTTGAAGTCAGTCGTAACTGACGCTGAACTTCTTTTTGAGATCTACAAAAATATTGGCAACATTCACGTTCGTGCCGGCGACTTTGATGCGGCCGAAGAGTTTTATGACAAGGCTTACACTCTTCGGACCGATTCAGATGTTTTGTTGGTGAACTATGGAACTCTTGAGATTCAACGTGGTTCTTGGAATGAGGCGGTTAGTCGTTTCCGACGAGCTGTCGAAATTAATCCAACAAGCGATCGTGGTTGGGTGGGCCTAGCCATGGTTCACCGCACGATGGGTGATCTTGAGTTGGCAAAGGCGAATCTCCAGTGCGCTCTTGATATCAATGGTGCAAATCGCACGGCTCTTCGGCTTGCGGTCGATTGGGCCGGCCAGGATCACGATTTTTCAAGCGCGATTCCCCGTTTGCAAGAGTATGTCGGAACTGAAGGCGGTGAAGACGCAGAGATGTCGTTTATTCTCGCAAAGACCATGGTGCAAGCGGGTCGTCTGCGAGACGCGCGCGTTGAAATTGAGCGCGTTCTGGCGCTTGATCCGGCATTTGAAAGTGCAGATGGTTTAGCGCGCGCCCTTGATCGTCATTTCGCTCAAGAGGCTGTCAGCCCATGATTCAAAAGGAAACCGCACGAAACGGTCAGGCCATCTTTAAAGTCGATGGCCTCTCACTTGTTTCTTCTTTCGATCCGTCGAAAGAGGCCAACGCATGGGCCGAGAAGGCATTGCAAGAGCTCGGCGATCAAAATGCTGTGATCGTCATTGGCGCAGCGTGCGGATATCATTTAATAGCCCTTCAAAGATTAAGACCGGCGCTAGCGATTCTTGTCGTTGAAGCGTCGGCAGAGATTAAAACCTCAGTCCTCGAGATTCACCCGAGCCTTCAGCAGGCACAGATCATCGTCGCTGAAACGGCCATGCACCTCACTGAGTCGCTAGAGTTACGCGATTTTTTGAGTCGAAGATTTGCCGTGCTAACCCACAGTGGGCAAGCTTCGACGCGGCCAGAGTGGTCGATTTCGATCGGCGATTTTCTAACGGGCCGAGATGCGCTCTCATTTCTGCTGCAGCTGCGGATGCGACCGGAGCTTCATTCACTTTTTGACGAGAAAAAAATTACGACGCTCGGGCAGACCGACGGACTCATCTCGATTCTGACGATTCGGTCTCTCTTTAAGGCTGATGCTTCAGCGTCGCGAGAGCGGCGTATTTGGCGTGTTCTTGAGGAGTTGGTCGTATGAAGATTCTAGTTGTGAGTCTTTTGCGGGTCGGCGACGTGATCATGTCAGCAAACGTGCTCCGTGACCTGCGAAGCAAATATCCTCAAGCTCAAATTGATCTGCTCGTGAATGCTCAATGCGCATCGGTCGCGCCACTTCTCAAAACCGTCAACCGCGTTCTTGAGTTTGATCGTGCGGGCCTACAGCGGGGACTCGGCGATGCTTCTGTTCCGTTTTTTGAGTCGTACGAAAAGTTATCAGGTCTGCTGGATGAGATCGAGAGCCAGTCTTACGATGTCGCGATCAATTTAACCCAAAATCGCATGAGCGGTTGGCTGATGGGCTTGATTGAAGCGAAGGAACGAATCGGTCTCGTGCTTGATCACGACGGCCGCGGAGTTTTCGGATCAAATTGGTTTCGGTATTTGAACCAACAGATCGATCTTGAGTCGAATGAGGTTTTTCACTTCAATGATATTTTTCGTTTTGCTTTAGGTTTGGACGACGCGAAAAGCCGGCTCCCGGCACTCGAGGAAACTGCAAACGGTCAGAGCGAGGCGAATAAAATCCTCGAGAGTTTGGCATCTCGTAAATTGATCTGCGTTCAGGCTCTCAGTAGCGACATCAAAAAAGACTGGGGCCTTGATCGCTTCAAAAACGCTTTAACTGCGGTTGCAGCAAGACATCCAGACGTGTCATTTGCCATCCTGGCGGCACCTTTTGAAATTGAGCGTCTTGAGCCTTTCGTGTCGGCGCTGAATGACAACGGCGTTTCGGCGGTTTTAGCGGTTACTAGTTTTGAAGGTGCATTTAGTTTACTTAAAAAGTCAGAGCTGCTGGTGACACTCGATACGAGTCTCAAGCACCTTGCCGCCGCGGCCGGGACTCGTCTCGTCGAAATCTGTGTTGGAAGTTCTGACCCGTACAGAACGGGCGCTGATCTGAACGGTGCGATCATCGTCAAAAGTAAAGAGGGCTGCGCACCGTGTGCCCACGCGACTCCTTGTCACCGCACACAGCACTTTTGTGCAAAGCGGATTTCGGCCGATGCGGTGGCAGCAATTGTGAGTGAAGTGTATTCGAACCGCAAATTCCAATTGCGGTTGATTGCCGACGAATACAAAAGCGATCTTGAAGTTTTACGAGTTGATCGAACGTCGCTCGGTTTCTGGACAGCGCCGTTGATTAATGAAGCGCTTTCAGAAGCGAGCGTTGGGCGATGGTTGGATCTTGTTTGCCGAAAAATTTGGCTTCAAGGTTCGAAGATCTCGCACGAAACCGTCGGCTCGGAGATGCTACGCGTTTCGCGTTTTTTCAGGGCGCATTATCCGACCGCCGCCGACTACGAGTGGAAACTCATCTTCGAAAATTTTGAACGCCGAGCAATGGAAATTGAAGGCCGCATCAACGGCTTCAAAAGCGGCATTCGCTATCTGCACGGAACGTTTGAAGACCAGAAGCGCATGAAAGAGTTTGTGAAGGGTCTGATCGGATTTAAAGAGAAAATTCGGACGTCTCCGTTGTTCGCTTCGTTCCGGCGATCTCTTGATCTTGTCATCGATGACCAAATGAGCCCGGCGTTTACACGACTTCGACATATCGTCGAAGTCGTCGGAGAAATTGAAACTCGAACGTCCATCCACTTAAGAATTTTACGGGCAGTCGGTCCTCAAATTGAAAACCCAATGTCGGCGGAGCCACAATGAATAAAGAAGAAAAACAGACGTCAAAAACCGATCTTCAACACTTTTTGAATCTCGCCTGCGCGCAGGTGCGTCACCGCTTGAAGAAAACAGAAAATCAAGGTGCGACGGCTGATCGTCGTTCGCTCCAACTTTTAGAAGATTTAATTAAGGAACAGGTACAAGCGAAATGAAAATTCTCGTTCTTCAACTGGCTCGCCTTGGCGATATTTATCAGAGCTGGCCAACTCTAAAGGCCTTAAAAAGAACAAATCCGACGAACGAAGTGCATCTGCTGACGCGCTCGTCTTATGCCGCCGCGGCTCCAGACTTTATCGATCGCCATTGGTGTCTCGACACAAAGGCGATTGTTGCACCTTTGATTGATGAGCGTCCTGACGTCGACTCGGCGCTGTCTCGCTTGACGGAGTTAACGTCGGCGCTTGTGGCTCAAGGTTATGATAAAATTATCAATCTCAGTTACTCGCCGTTTTCTTCTTCACTTGTCGCTGAGCTCGAGCACGCGTCTGCGAAGCCGTGCGAAGTCGTTGGCTACACGCGGTTTGATGACCGAACGTTGGCAATCCCCGACGATTCAAGCGCCTATTTCTACGCACAAGTCGGCGTGGGCAAAGGCAGTCGCATTCATGTCTGTGATCTCTTTGCGCACACCGCAGGCGTCGATCTTGTCGATGCTGACTGGAACATTCAAGCGTCGGCTCAGGCTTGTCCAATTCTTAGCGAATCGGGTCGCGGTGGGATCGTCGTGCACTTAGGTGCAAGTACGCTTGCAAAAACGCTTTCATGGTCAAAATGGCTACAGATCGTAAAGGGTTTACTGACTGCGAGCGACGCGCCGGTGATTCTGATCGGTAGCAAGGACGAAATAGAAATCGCTGAAAAAGTCGCTGGCGTTTCCGGTGCCAGAAGGCCAGTCAACCTTGTGGGCCGCACAAACCTCACTGAGCTGTTTGAAATCGTGCGTTCGGCAAAACTTGTCATCGGAGGCGACAGTGCGCCGGTACAGATTGCGTCTTTAACTAACACGCCAGTTTTCAATCTCAGTTTTCCGATGGTTTCGCTCTGGGAGACGGGCCCGCGCTCAAGCGGAAGTCGCATCCTTCCGCTTGAGAGTGAAGATTCTTTCACGTCTGATGAAATCGTCAAAGAGGTCGTTTTACTACTTTCCGACCGTGCGCCGATTTTGCCGGTTGTTCGCGTGCCTTCGCGCAATGCTCCATATCTTGAGACGGCGCCGCAGCCCCAAGCGTTTGAGTGGGATCTCTTGAAAGCACTTTATATGGGAGAACTTTTTCCTGGAGAGCCGAATGCGACCTTCGGAATTGGTGTTCAGCGCTTAGAGGAAGTGAATTTCTTGGCGATGGAACAGATAGCGGCAATTAAGAAAAATCAGACAAACCAAACTGCTTCGCTCATTTTGAATCGAGCCGATGAAGTCATGGATCAGATTTTAAACTTCGTTCCTGAGTTAGCGCCGATTGTTCGCTGGTTCCGCGTTGAGCGTTTGCGAATCGGCCCGATGCCCGTTCTCGAGCTGATTGAGGCGACACGTGCGGCGCACGTGCGACTCGGCGAAGTTTTAAGTCTTTACGTACAGAGAGGGGAATTGAATGAAGGTATCATCCTGGACGAAAAGTGAGATCGCTCAAGCTTTTGCAGACTGCAAAAATCTTCGCGAGATGATTTCTAAGATTGAGACTCAAGCCGCAGTTAGCGGAGAGGTCGTTTGCGAATTGCGCGTGAACGGGATGGTCCTTGGTGAAGACGACGAACTTGCTTTTGCCGACAATCAAATGAGCTCGGTCGAGACGCTAGAAATTCAATCTCGTCGCCCTCTCGATCTCGTTCAAGATGCTTTGAAGTCTGCGGCAGAGCTGTTGCCACAGCTTGAGAAATCAGCTCTCGTCACGGCCGACCTTTTACGATCTGGCGATGGTCCGCGTTCGGCGGTCGTCTTTGAAGAAACGGTGGGCGGTTGCCAATGGCTCGTCGAAACACTTCTGCATGTTCGGCAAGCGACAGCGGGAATGGGGCAACCACTAGCGGGTCTCTCGCAGTGGATGGAATCCGAAAAACTCATTAGCCGTGTCGTTACCGAAGTCAGTGAAGCTTACCAGCGAGCAGATAAAATTCTGGTCGCCGATTTGCTCGAATACGAAATGACCGCGGCGTTGGCATCGTGGAAGACAACGATCGCAACAGAACTGAACTAGACCAAAGATCAGCTGGTCCACGACGGTGACTGTTTTCGAAAAACGGTTCCCCTTCGCCTTTCGTTTGCTACGCTGATCTCCATGTACAAGATCCTTTGGGTCGATGACGATTCGGATGTCCTTGATTCCGCCCGTCGTCTTTTTAAATCAAGCCCCTGGGAACTTGTTCCAACGAGCACCGCGCGAGCGGCACGTGAACAGATATTAAGCGAAAATTTCGCGGTGATCGTTGCCGATCAGCGGCTTCAGGCCGCAAGCGGTATTGATCTTCTAGAATTTGCCAAAGAAAAAGCGCCAGCCGCGAGCCGCATTCTCTTAACTGGCGCCGTCGAAATCGGCGTGCTGGAAGAAGCGGTCAATCGTGGGCATGTCTTTCGGTTCGTCAGTAAACCCTGGGACAACGAACTGCTGCTCGTCGATATCGCGAAGGCCGTTGAGCATCATCAACTCAAGATGACGCAATCGAGTCTCCTAAAAGAAGTCAGTTCGCAGAACCGTCAGCTCGAACGATTGACGTCAGGTCTCGAACAGATCGTGACCGAGCGAACCGGGAATGTTGAGAGCAGCAAAATCGAAGCTGAAAAAAAGCTCTCGCACGTCCGTGAACTTGTTCGTTTTATCAAGGATCTTTCGACGTTGACGTCGGTTGAGGATTTGCTGAATCTCATTCGAAAAGAACTTAAAAGTTTTCACGAGCTCCGGGCGCCGGCATTGGCTTACGTTGTTGCCGACCGGACGCCGGTGATTTTATTTCTGCAGGGCAAACAAGTCGTGGAGCGCGAAGCCCGGCAGATGTGGTCGCGCCGGCCGCGGATTCGCATGAACGAACTCGAAGATAGGGTTTATCTGGCAAACGAGTTTGGGCGACCGTTTGTAAAGGTGCTCGCGATCCCGCTGAAGCGGCGCGCGGTTGCGAGCGACTCATCAGATGAAGCGCCTGCCACTTTGTTTTTTGAGCATGCGTTACCGGATGAAAAAATAGATCTGTTTCTTTCGTTTATTTCTGAACGACTTCAGCCGCTCTCGATTGCGCTCGATCGCATCTTGCTTGAATACCATTTGAAGTGGACCTCGGTTCAATGGGAAGGCACATTCGACGGAATTAAAGATCCGATCGCGATCGTCGATATCGATTACCGCGTGATTCGCGCGAATCGTCATTTCACGCTCGATCCAAACGCCGGCCGAATGTACGAAACGGCCTGCCACAAAGTTTTTGCGAACAACGATACGATTTGCCGGGGGTGTCCTGTTGCTAAAGCGCTTGAAACGGGCCAGCCGCAAAAAGGTCAGATCAAACGCGGATCGCGCGTTTACGATGTTTTAAGTTATTCAATTCATTTAACTGACGATCAGGTTTCGACAAACGTCATCAATCATTATGTCGACGTCACATCCTCTCGCGAGCTTCATGGCCGTATGATTCAAAGCGAGAAGATGGCCGCCGTTGGTTTACTCGCCGGAAATATCGCTCACGAACTTAATAATCCGCTCACCGGAATTCGCAGCCTCGCGCAAGTGCTGCTAGCAGAAGTGCCGACTGAGGGAACCATTCGTGATGATATTCAAGAAGTCGAAAAAGCCTCGGAGCGCTCACAAAAAATTATCGAAAATCTTCTCGGATTCTCAAAAGGCGAGAGTGATCAAAAGCAGGTTTTGATCTCTCTGAACGAAATCGTTCGTCGAACGCTGCCAATGCTGAAGACGGCCCTTCGTGATCACCGAAGCGAATTGCTTTTGAGCGACGATGAGCCGGTTGTGAAAGTCGAACCACACCTCATGCAGCAAGTGGTGTTTAACCTCGTTAACAACGCCTGCCAGGCGATGAAGACAACGGGAACGGTGACCGTGAAAACAGAGACTCAAACCGATTCTAGCGGGCGTTTGTGGTCGACCCTTCATGTCATCGATACCGGTGAAGGAATACCTGACGACATTATCGAAAGTATTTTTGAGCCCTTTTTCACAACAAAAGAATTAGGCCAAGGAACGGGTTTAGGACTCAGCATGAGCCAATCGGTGATTGAAAACTTTGGCGGCGCCATTCACGTCACGTCGAAGGTCCAAGAGGGGACCCACTTCGTCGTTCGTCTCCCGGTGAGCGAGCCTGCATGAAAATTCTGATTGTCGATGACGAACCGCTCGTGAGAAAGTCACTCGGGCGAGCGTTTCGCGCAAAAGGTCATGAAGTCATTGAGGCCGTCGATGGCGCCGAAGGGTTAAAGATCTGGCTCGATCTGAGATTGAAGGCGGCAGCCCCGGAGCTTGTTTTGCTCGATGTCTTGATGCCGGGCTTGAGCGGCCCCGAACTTCTGAATGAAATTCGCCCTCACCTAAGAGAAGATAAAGTGGCCGGCCACCCTTGGAAGGGGCGAGTGATCTTAATGTCGGCGTATTCCGGAGAACATAACGTGACGACCGCGCAGCAGCTGGGAGCAGATTTATTCGTTCCCAAACCTTTCGACGACGTCTTTGCTTTTGTCAAAACCGCGGAGGGACTCTGTGAGCAAATCGGGCAAAACAGTTAAAACTAAAGTCAAACCGTTTCCGATCAAGGCAAAACTGACTGTCGGCGCCGAGAGTGTCGAGGGGCAAATATTAAAAATGACAGCCTCCGGAGTTTTAGTCGAAGCACCAATGCCGGGTCTCAAGACTGGAACAAAGTTTCAGATCGTCTTTCAGATCCCCATGACGAACCACGAAGTGAGCGAAATATGCGTGCTCGTCAAGCTCTATACCTCGATCGGCTCTCACGTCATCGAGGGCCACTTCCAAGCTCTGAACCGCCAAAACGAACGAGCGATTCAACTCTTCTTAGGCAGTATTCCTAAAACTCCGTGCGGTCCGGAGCACCAATGAGAATTATTTCGGGTCGGTTTAGGGGCCGGCAGCTTGTCAGCTTTCAGGCTGATCATATTCGCCCGACAACAGATCGGGTCAAAGAGAGCATCTTTAATAAACTTCAAGGCGAAATCGACGGAGCTAGAGTTCTTGATCTGTTTTCTGGTACCGGCAACTTGGCCTGTGAATGCATTTCGCGCGGGGCCGTTCGGGTGGATGCGGTCGAATTGAACCGGAAGTCGATTGCCATCATTCAACAGAACTTAAAGCTTCTCGCGATCGAAGACGAGGTTCGTGTCTTTCAAGACGATGTCTTAAAGTATCTGAAAAGATATGAGGGCGACCCCTACGATCTCGTCATTGCCGACCCTCCTTTCACGGAGAAGATGGCAAACAGCGTCCTTGAAGCTTTAGCCTCGAGCACTGCGGTAGGGCCGCAAACTACAGTTGTCACGGAGTCGTCCTCGCATGAGACTGTGGCTGATTCGTACCCGAACCTAGAAAAGTTCGACGAACGCGACTATGGTGATAAACGAGTTTCGTTTTGGCATCGACCTTAAGACGCGTTCATAGAGGATGATGTATGCCATTAGCAATCTATCCCGGCAGCTTTGATCCGATCACGTCCGGGCATCTCGACATCATTCGTCGTATTCAGCCGATTCTCGGCGAAATCACGGTTCTGATTTCGCGAA
>JAYTHQ010000291.1:0-3345 GCA_043732445.1 Bdellovibrionales bacterium
ACCGCTTGGTTCGCGATATTTCACGTGGCGAAATGCCGATCGTCGTGGCCAGCGCAATGTCTGGCGAAACCAATAAACTCATTGCCCTCGCGGAAAGAATCGACCCCGATTACCGTGGCCCTGCATACGATATGCTGATCGCATCGGGCGAGCAGGTTTCCATCAGTCTTTTAGCGATTGCGCTTCAAAAACGCGGCGTAAAAACTCAGCCGCTACTCGCATATCAGCTCGGCATCCTGACCGACTCAGTTCACGCAAAGGCGCGTATTAAAGATATCAACGGTGACCGTCTTTTGAACCTCGTGACGAACGGTATCGTACCGATCGTTGCGGGCTTTCAAGGCGTTGACGAAGACGATAATATTACAACTCTCGGGCGCGGCGGTTCAGACACGACGGCTGTGGCCCTTGCCGCCGCCATCAAAGCCCACGAGTGCGAAATTTACACCGACGTCCCCGCCGTCTTTACGGCCGATCCGCGCCTCGTACCGAAGGCTCGAGAAATCTCGCGCATCTCTTACGACGAGATGATGGAAATGGCCGCTCTCGGCTCTAAAGTTTTGCACATCCGTTGCGTTGAAATTGGCGCGAAATATAATGTTAAAATCCACCTCCGCTCGACGTTCGAAGAACGCGAAGGCACCTGGATTTTGCCCGAAGGAGAAGTCATGGAACAGGCCGTTGTCTCGAGCGTGACTCACGATGCAAACACCGCAGTCTTCAAACTCTTCCCCGTACCTGCGGGGACTCGTTTCCTAGCCGAACTTTTCAAAACTTTGGCAGCGCGCGGGGTCGTGGTCGACATTATCACGCAAAGTGAAGCCGACGATAACGACCCCTCAAAAGGTCAACGCCTCGCCTTTTCGGTCACGAAAGAAGACGTCCCGCTCACGCGCCAGGTCTTAAAAGAAATAGTCAAAGACTCAGTTCACGTGAACTCGATCGAAAACATGGCCAAGATCTCGGTGGTCGGTGTCGGCATGCGCAACCACCCGGGCGTCGCCGCTCGGTTCTTCCAGACTCTCGCGAACCTCGACGTCCCGATTCACATCGTCACAACGTCTGAGATCAAAATCAGTGCCGTTATCGCGCAAGCCGATCTGCAAAAGTCGGCGATTGCCCTCCATACAGAATTCTCGCTCGACAAAACTGATTGATCGCCTATTCTTGAGGGAATGGCATATTTTTACCGCGATGGTGATCTCAAAGTCGGTTCTGAAAACTCGTTTCAAAGCGTAACGGAAATCGCTCGGCAGCACGAAACACCTCTTTACATCTACGATGTCGACGACATCGAGATGCGCTACCGAGCTTACGTAAAGTCTTTCTGCGGGCTCAACACCAGCATCCACTACGCGATGAAGGCCAATAGCAACGTCAGCTTACTCGCACGTCTCGCCGGCTGGGGCGCGGGCGTGGACACCGTGTCGGCAGGTGAAATTCGCAAAGCGATCGAAGCCGGCTTCTCGCCTTCGAAAATTATTTTTTCTGGAGTAGCGAAAACAAAAAAAGAAATCGCGTACGCAGTTTCGAAACAGATCAAACAAATCAACGTTGAAAGCCCTGCGGAGCTTGAGCGCATCATTTCTATCGCTCGTGTTCAGAAGAAAAGAGTCGACGTCGCTTTTCGGCTGAACCCTGACGTCAACCCGAAAACGCATCCGTACATCACGACCGGGTTTCGTGAAAATAAATTTGGGATGGATGAAAGTTTTCTGCCAGAGCTAATCGCCCAACTGCGAGCCGCCGAAGACGCTGTTCGACTTCGTGGCTTAACGATGCACATCGGCTCACTGCTTTTTGATCTCGACGTCATGAGAGACGCCGCCGAAAAAACTCTCGCAGTTCACCATCGTCTCGTCAAAGACGGCTTCGAACTCGATCGTTTCGATATTGGCGGCGGGCTCGGGATCCGTTACGAAACCGACGATGCCACCGAAGAATTGGCGATGCTCGAACAGTACGGCGTGATGGCTCGCGATGTGATCGCTAAACATTTTGGCACGGACGCTAAAATCGAAATTCTTTGCGAACCCGGCCGAATGATTGTTGCACGCTCCGGACTTCTGGTGAGCGAGGTCCAGTACATCAAACGCGCCCCCGCGAAAACCTTCGCGATTGTCGACACCGGCATGCATCACTTGCTCCGACCCGCTCTCTACCAAGCAAAACATCGAGTCTTGAGCCTGCGAATTTCTGAAGGCGTGGCCACCCAAATTTACGACGTCGTTGGCCCAATCTGCGAATCATCGGACGTCATCGCGAAAAGCATCGAACTCCCGCAAATCCATGCCGGTGATCTGATTGGAGTCGCCGACACCGGCGCGTACGGCTTTGCGATGGCCAGCACTTATAATTCACACGCACTACCGCAAGAAATTTTCGTGGAAAAAGGGCAAGTAGCTACCCTTCACCAAGCCGAGACGAAGGTCCTAATCTAGAGCGTCATGTCCGCGCAAATCTTTGGATTTTGCATTTTCTAACCGACACCGTGCCCTGTACGATCTACACATGCGGCGTAAACGATGTCTCAAGTTTTCATTATCAAGGCGGGGTTTTGCCCTCCTTTCGGCATTCATTTTTGCCGTCGTCGGTGCAGGCTCTGCTTCGGCGCAGGAGCCCGTCGATAAGCCCCTACCAGAGGTCACGGCGCCGGTTGGTTCTGACTCGCCGGCGCAACATGATGCCGCGGCGGAAGAAGCGGCTGCGGCTTCGCCCGACGCATCGGCTGAGACAAGTGTTGAAACGCCGGTTGCCCCGGTTGCAAATTCGCGAGCGCTCGAAGAGTCGAGCCTTTCAAATCAACGCGGTCATGATGAGTTCAAACGTCCGCTCCTCTTCGCTCCGGAAGACAACGGACTTCAGCCTGAAAACCCACAGATCAAGTGGGATATGGATGCCTCCGGCGACAAAATTAATTTAGGTGGATTGAAACTCAGCGCCAGCTTGTTCAACTTGAAAATTGATCAAACGAAACGCTCCGAAGCACCTAGGGATATTAGTGCCAGCCGCGAAGGCCCTGCTAGCGTGGTCAACCTGAGTTTCTCTTGGCCGACCCTTCTGGCGAAATCAGGTCTTGTATCGATTGAGTCTCTCGACGGTACCGTTGCTTGGTCGACAGTGATCACCGAAGAGGCGAGGGCGAATTGGCGTAAAAAACTTGCGCGCCATAAAAATACATTATTGCACGCTCACCTCGGCGCGCAGTGGGGACTGACTGATCTTCCCGCGGTAGCCCTAAAGCCTTTCCGTGGAGGCGCACCGTTTCGAATGTGTTTGGCACAAACAAATTCCGAACTCGAAAAGCTTCGCGCCTGCACCCGTCCCTACTCATTTCAGCAAGTC
>JAYTHQ010000292.1:0-3345 GCA_043732445.1 Bdellovibrionales bacterium
GCCGAAGGGAAAGCGACAAATAAAATTAATCGCATCGAGTGATTCATCGTTTCCGACATCGCACCGCGATTTCCTTCGGCCCAATACTTTGCAAGCGTCGGCAAAAGGGCTGAACCGATTGAGACGACAAACAACGACAGCGGCAATTCCAGAATTCGATCGGCTAAGTAGAGGTATGATTGCGATCCGCTCGGCAATTGACTCGCATAATGCATATTCACGATGGTCGTGAGTTGCATCAGGCTTAATCCCAACATGCCGGGCACAAAAGCTTTTACAACCCGCCACACATCGTCAGAGCCCAAGTCCCAAGCAAAACCAGGGAAGTGGCCCGCTTTCACGACGCCGGGAATCAGCACCACCATTTGTAAAAAACCGCCAACCAAAACTCCGTACGCTAGAACTGTTTCAGGAGCGGCGAATCGATTCGAAAAAAATGCGGCCGCGATCATCGCGATGTTGAAAAGGCAGGGGGCCAGCGCCGCGACCGCAAACTTGCGCAAAGAATTTTGAATCGCCATGAAATAAGCGTAAAGGCTCACCAGAATCAAAAAGCAAAACATGATGCGCCCAAGTCGCACGGTGAGTTCAAACTTGCCTGGCACCGCGAGATAAGCTTCGCCGCTTAAGAGAGCGTGCAAAATATCGCTCATGAAAATTGTCGCGAGAAGAGAAACCGTGATGGTCACGGACATTAAAAGACTGAAGACGCCGGCAACTAAATCACGCGCGCGCTTATCGATGTCACTTTTTTTACCCGACAGAATTTCGACAAAAATCGGAATAAAACTGACAGACAGCGAGCCCTCGCCAAAGAGCCGGCGAAACAGGTTCGGGAGTCGAAAAGCATTGATAAAGGCATCGCGAACATCGTTGGAGAAGTATCGGGCGGTCATCATGTCGCGGATGAGGCCGAGAATCCGGCTTAACAGGGTGCCAATGGCAAAAAGAACCGCCGACGACGTGACCGACGCTTTTTCTTGAGCTAAGCGATCGTTGTCAGCGACCTGAGGCACGGTCCGAGAATCCAAAAAAGCGCCTCCTGTTAGTTACTTAGCAACCAGCTCACGAACTCGCTAGCCCGCTTCGATTGCCCGAACTCTCACCTTGCTCAAGCCCGCGCGCTTATGGTAACCCTTCGTCTTCACTTGAATTCTGTACGGGAGGATCTTTCTTGGCAACTCATAAGTCAGCTGAAAAACGCGCACGCCAGGCTGTTAAACGTAACGATCGCAACACTCAGGCCGTCGGTGCGGTTCGCACTCTTGAGCGTAAGCTTCGCACTGCACTCGCCGCAGATGATAAAGCGACATCAACAACCCTGATGAAAGACTACATGAGCATCATGTCGTCGGCCGGCACCAAAGGTGTCGTTCACCCAAAAACTGCTTCACGCAAAATCGGCCGTCTCGCATCTCGAGTTTCGCAACTCGCGGCTGGCGTAAAATCGATTCCTGTTAAAGCTGCCGGCAAATCGGCTAGCAAATCGGCAACTCGTTAATCACGATTTCTGAGGAAATTTTAAGTGACAGCTAAAAAGCTGACCTAGCGGTCGGCTTTTTTATTGCTCAAGATTAGTCGTCGGCGTCTTCGCTGCGCTCAACGTCGGCTTCTGCTTCGGTCTTCGCGGAAACATACGAGCGGATCACGCGTCGTTGATGGAGTTCAAGAGTTAGAAACTCAATTCCGTACGAGTACATGCGCCCGACTCTCGCGCGCTCGTTCACAACAGATCCGCGTAAAACCAAGCAGCTGGCACCCGGAAACACGAGCGTGACGACCACTCGTTCACCAGGTCGATAGATCGTCGGCACGACAAATGACAATCCGCCTTCGCTGATCTGAATGGCTTGAGCCATCTCGTAATCGCCATTTTTGAGAATGCCGATCGCACGATTGAAAGCACGACGAGGACTTCGCCGAGAATCGATTGAGAGCGGACTACGCGTGAAGCCTGACAGTGCCATATCTGGCTTATCGGCCAATCCATGGCGACAGTTAAACGTCTGGCCTGAGGGCTAGGTACAGGTTTGGACGACGAAGTTCTCAAGCCAAATATGCGACGCCACCGGCGAGGACTTCAGCGCGCGGTCGGTGTCGACGAGGGCTTGGAAGGTCTGTTCGATCTTGCGATCACTCCAGTCGCGAGCCTGGTCAATGTAGGATTTTAAGAAGTACGGAGAAACGCCGGCGCGAGAACTCAGTTTTGGACCGTTGAGCCCTTCTTTTAATCCGTCGGCGACGAGTTTTAAAATTCGGACGTGCCTTGAAATTAGAGCGAGAACTCCGACTTCGTTTTGGCCATGATCAAGTAGATTCGCTAAGCACGTGAGCGCCCGCGCGCGGTCGTTATGCCCGATCGCTTCAGTCAGATCGAAAACCGAATCAATTCGCAAACGTGAGACGACTTTTAAGACGTCGTCGGTCGAAACTTTTTTCTGATCGCCTAGATACTGCGAGAGCTTTAACAACTCACCGTCGATATCTTGCAAGTTAGAACCCACCAGCTGATGAAAGGTAGAGACCGCCTCGGCTGACAAAACGAGATCGTGTTTTTTGGCAATCGAGCGGATCCAGTCAGGGATTTGGTTGTCGTAGGGTCGCTTAAATTCGACGACGACACCCTTTTCAAGAAAACGTTTGATATATTTCTTTCGCTTATCGACTTTCGAAGCGACGCAGATAAAGGCGGTCGAAGTGACTGGTTCGTCGATGAGGGGGCTTAAGGCCTCCCAGTCTTTATCGCTCAGCTCGTGCGCGTCTTTGACGATCACGACTCGTACCTGCGACATCATCGGCAACGTCTCGACCGCATCACGCAGCTGTTCAGGCTTCACTTCGCCGCCGTAATACGTATTCAAATTAAAATCTTTTAGGCCGTCGCCGAGTGCGCGCGTTTCGATTTTCGCGAGCGCCTCTTCAATCAAAAACGTTTCATCGCCGTATAGAAAATAGAGCGGGTAGATTTGACCTTTTTCGACCGAGGCTTCGAGAGCTTGCGGTGACCAATCGGCCATCAGAAATTCTCCGTGATGCGGTTGTGCGCTTCGCTCATAAGATCGGTCGCCATTGCCTGAATGTTTTGGTACCGCGCACTTTGATTGTAAACTGCGTTGGCAGAATTAATACCCTCGGCGCCAATTTGCGGTGCAAGGTAGGCGCGCTCACCGGGGAATGAACCTTCCCACAAGATTTTTTGATCGGAGTTGCGCCGCAGCCGCAGGGTCGCCACTAGCAAAATTCGGTACTCAGTATTGAGAAGCGTGTTCAGTGGCAGAAAGGCTCCCTGACCTGGGCTCGTGCCTTGTTGAATCTGCGTACTGACCGCGTAGTTGACGGAGTCGA
>JAYTHQ010000293.1:0-10883 GCA_043732445.1 Bdellovibrionales bacterium
TACTTCATCCATGGCGGAGATGCGCAAGATCTCCAGCAGCTCGATAGCGACATGAAAGTGCTCGCGAACGCGAATGCGAAAGTTGGCATCGCCAACGACATCGGAAGTTTTGAGTCATGGTGGGCGACGAATAAAACCCCGGTCCTCTTTGCCCGAGGCAAGATGCAGTCCAGAAACCTGCAAGGATTTTTCACCGAGTCGTTCATCGACTTTAAAAAATCCGACAACAATCCGTCGGCACTTCCGACATGGATGAGCGGCGTGATTTCAAATCCGACCGTAGTTCAAATCTCGCTCACTTCATTTTTAGTCGTTTACGGAACAGCCTCGTTTTTCGGAAACATCATTAGAGGCGCAATGACCGCAGGCCCAGCGGCAGGCGTCGTCGGCGCGTTGGTTGATCCCGTTGTTCGTCCGTTCCGAGAAAACGCGAGTACGGCCGGCAGCCGTCTCTTGGGCGGGACCGGCGTAAAAATTAACGAATGGTTCGCACGCCGGAGCCGCAAAGCGGCAGCCAAGCAACTTTCAGGTTTGCACGAAGGCGTTGCCGACGCCGAAGGTGTCGTTGAACGCACGCGCGCGCGTTTGAAAACTCAAGGCTACGATCTGACGCCCGAAGATTACGCGGCCAACCTCGAGTACTTGCAGTCAAGCTGGGGCGAAACCAACCGCATCTGGAGCAACATTAACAACTCGATCTTTAAAGATGGACGAAGCTTAGTGACCGACGCCGTCGTCAACCGACCGTTGGTTTTCGCTACAACGATCACGGCTAGCGCGACTGCTGCTGAGGTCTTTCACCAAGGCATCTCCGCAAACATTGATCGGATCATCGCGCGAACCGGTTTGCCGTGGAAGACGATTGATACGTCGGCACGTGAGCTGATGGTTGCGATTGACCGCGCCGAACAAACTGACGTCGTCGACATCGCGAAAGCTCAAGCCGATGTTCAGTTGGCGAAGCAAGCGCTTCTAGCCCTCGGCGCTGGTGAAATTCAAATCGACGAGATCATGACGGGTCGTTCGCGCGAACTTTCGTTTGTCCGTCAAATTATCGGATCTCTTGCTGCAAACGTTTTTCACGATGAGCAATACGAGGAATTTAACAAAAGCCTTCCCGAGATCATCCGCGACGCCCAAATCGCGATGCGGAAGAGCCTGAGCATCGACTACTTCCACCACGAGTATGGCGTGAAGGTGACCGAGATTTTAAATGCCATGCATCTCAAAGTTCGCATGGCTCACGAAACGCTCGCCGCTGCCGATGCGAGATACGCGGAACCCGGCATTAAGTTCGGTTCCGAAACGTCTGAGACAGGCGGAAAGCGCAGCGGCGCAAAAGTAAAATCTCGGATGGTCGAGATGCGCTCGAGCGCCCGTTCAATTTTGAAGCGCGCTCGCCGCGGTTTCAGCGCGCCGATGTGCTCTGACCTCTTTGAGCCTGCCCTGTAATTTAATTCTGTAGCGACCCTGACAAATATCCATTGCGATTCTTTACGATTCGACGACTTCTGACAGGGTCGTCAATCCGAACGACCGCAAAGTCGATCCTAAAATTGACATCTCAGTGCGATTGCATTCATATCCGCCCATGATGAAAACACGTGCCGCATTTGTCGCTGCCTTTGCCCTTCTGACTGCCCTTTTCACGAACGAAAGTGCCGATGCTTTCACGCGTGTAAACGCCAACACCGTTCAAATCCGTGTCCTCAGTTACAACATCAAAGGCTTACCGCCCGAGATTAACTGGGGCTGGGATGCCGACCGGTTTGCCGATATCGGCGATATTCTAGCGGCGCACAAACCTATCGGGCTTCAGCCCGACATCGTTCTTCTTCAAGAAGGTTTCGGGCCTCGCACCGGCGAGCTCGCCGAACACGCGGGCTACCCCTTCGTCGCAATGGGACCCTCAAACCAAAAAGTCGTCGCGAGCGGCATCTCGATTTTGAGCAACTATCCGATCGAATATCAGCAATCGATTCTTTACGGCGACGACGTCTGCGGCACTTGGGATTGCTTCGCAAGCAAGGGTGCGATGATTGCGCGAATTCAACTGCCGGGCGTGCCGTTTCTACTGACGATCGCCAACACGCATTCGCAATCTGACGACTCATACAACGATCCACGAAAAGCTCAGCTTCAACAATTTGCGCATTTTCTGAAATCGATCTTCAATCCCGAGACGGGCCTGATCGCGGGCGGCGACTTCAATACCTTTCCAGCGCTCCCGAGCTACCGCGATTTCAAATCGCGAACGGGAATGACGAGCGTCGGTGAAGTCTGCGTCGATGAAAAAAATAAGTGCGCTTTATTGGGTGAGACCACCCGCGATATTTTGCTCGATCACAGCGATGATCAGTTCTTCTTCGTGAATGGCCGAAAAGTTTCGATCCGACCGATCTCCGTTGAACGTAGTTTCTTGCACCCGTTCAAAGGCCGCATGCTCTCGGATCACCCTGGCTACGAAACTGTTTTTGAAATTAGCTGGAAGTAGCCTAACTTCGTCAGATCGTCGCGCGCGCGCGACGAATATCTTTAATGAGCGATTGCAAGAGGCCCACGACAGTCTCTTGGCTCTTCGCTAACCGTTCGGTCGACTTTTCTTCTTGCACAGTCGACTTTACCGTCGACTTTAAATTTCGAAGTGCTGAGCGAGCCCCTTCGATCGAGAAGCGGTCGTTGTAGAGAAGCTTCTTGATCATCATGGCCGTCTCAACGTCTTTGCGACTATAGATGCGCTGACCGTTCGCCGATTTGCGCGGACTTAGCGTTTCAAACTCAGTCTCCCAGTAACGAAGAACGTATTGTTTCACGCCCACCATCTCTGCCGCTTCGCCGATCTTGAAAGCCATTTTAGAAGGGATCGAGTTGATGTCGTGCATGAGCACCGTATCGGCCTCAATCGGTGCCTGGAGATTGGGATCAAGGTGCGGCACTGACTCATTGCCACCCAACGTCGGCACTCCCATCTCGATTTCGTCGGCATCAATCGTAAACTCCGCGAGTTTAAACTCCGTCTGCCCTGCGTGATCTCCGGTTGGATTATTCATCGTCAGTTAATCCGGTTATATCTTCGCCGTTCAACATGGCCTTTAAAACTTGTGACGGACGAAACGTCAGAACGCGGCGGGCGCTAATCTTGATTTGCTCGCCCGTCTGCGGGTTGCGGCCAACGCGCTCGTTTTTACCGCGCACCACGAAGTTTCCGAAACCTGAGATCTTCACCTTGTCGCCACGCTGAAGAACGTCTTTTAAGCTTGAGAAAACGAGCTCGACGAGTTCGGAGGCTTCCTTCTTCGAGAAGCCGATCTTCTGGTAGACCTTCTCGACGATATCGGCCTTCGTCATTGTTGACCGACCTAAGTTTTGCCCGCTCATCGGCTACCCCTCGCTGGATTTTCTTTAATGCGTTATCAAAAGGCTACCAAGTGTCTGAGAACTTTCAAGTTTTTCTTCACGCGAGGGCTCAGCGAAGGGCGATCCCGAATTTTTCGCTGACGTGGCGAACAACTTTATCGCGAACTTCGTTGACCTGCGCATCCTCAAGCGTTGCATCTTTTGCCTGAAACAAGAGTCTAAACGCTACGGACCTTTGTCCAGGCTGCAGCCCCGTGCCCTCGTAAACATCAAAGACGCGAATGTCTTGGAGCAGTTCGCCCGCCGTCTTCTTAATTTCGGATTCAACATCCTGAACCGCGAGCGTCTTCGGCATCACGAACGCCAAATCGCGATCGACGGCCGGCATTTTTGAAATCGGCTGGTAGCGAAGCGGACGCGGCTGTGACGCCACCAGCTTCTCAAGGAGCAACTCGCCGACAGCGCACGACTCACGCACTTTGTTCTCGCTCGTAAAAAGTGGATGCAGCGTGCCGATAAATCCAATCTGTTGACCCTCAAGCTCAAGCGCGGCGGCTTGCCCAGGGTGAACGAAGTCGGGCGCATTTGCAGCTTGCAGCGGGACCCACTTCCATTTTGCGAAACCAAGTTCCTTTAAAAGGTTTTCGATGACCCCTTTGAGCGCGAAGATCGACGGCGACGTGTCTTTTTTCCAGAGGTTGGTCTCTGAACCCCAAAAAGAAAACCCGAGGCGCCCTTGTTGCGAATATGCGGTTCCCTCGGCGGCACTGTCTTTGAAATGACCAAAACCGATTTCGAAAAGCCGTCCGGTCGCATTTCCATTTCGCGAATTGTAAATCAGGTTTTTGACCAGACCTGGCATTAAAGACGTGCGCATGACGCCGATCTCTTCGTTCAAAGGATTCATGAGTGCGACGGACTCTTTCGCTGCGCGAAGGCCAACGAGCGCTAACTTCTCGGTGGCCCCGAGAAGCGAGTCTTGAAAATTCTTTGCGACAAAAGCGTAATTGATCGCCTGAAGACAACCCTCAGCCTGCAGGAGACGGCGAATACGCGCCTCGACGACGAAGCCTTGTTCATGCACGGCCGGTGCCGCCGAGAGGGCGGGAATCGATTCAGGAATATGTTGGTAACCGTGAAGGCGCGCGAACTCCTCGACGAGATCGACGTCTTCAAGCAGATCCCAACGAAACACCGGCGGGAGCACCGACCAAGCGTGGCGCCCGTGCGTTTCTTTGATTTCGCAGCCCAGACGCTTCATCCACATCACGAATTCGTCGCCGTTCACGCTGAAACCTAAACGATCAGAGAGAGTTTCGAGGGTGATCGCAATCGCTTCGCGCGCAATTCGGTTTGGATAAAGGTCATAGGCGTCGCCCATGATCTCGCCGCCGGCAACCTTTTGAATGATTTGCGCTGCGCGGTTCAATGCTAGAGGCACGGCTTCAGGGTTTGTGCCGCGTGCAAAGCGGTACGACGAATCAGTTTCGATGCCAAACTTTCGCGACGTGCGGCGCACCGCTGACGGCAAGAAAAACGCTGCTTCGATGAAAATCTCGGTCGTGGCTTCATCGACGCCTGAATTTTTGCCGCCGATGACGCCCGCGAGCACGACCGCGCGCTCAGCATCTCGAATGGTCAGTTCATCGCCAGAAAATGTGAGTTCAGTTCCGTCAAGCGTCGTGAATTTTTCGTTCGGCCGAGCCTTGTCGATAATCACGGTTTGACCCAAAAGCTTTTTTGCATCGAAGGCGTGTAAAGGCTGCCCGAGTTCGAGCATCACGAAGTTCGTGGCATCGACCACGTTGTTGATCGATTTCATGCCCACACTCTCGAGGCGTTTTTTGAGCCAATCAGGTGACGGACCGACTTTGACCTTCGCAACGCCCCGGCCAGCGTAGCGCGGACACAGCTCTGACGCTTTCAGCTCGAGTTTCACTTGATCGCGGGTTGAACCACCACTTTCAAGGAGGCTCTCGATCGGGAATTTGACTTCGCGGCCGAGTAAACACGCGACTTCGCGCGCGAGACCAAAGTGCGAAAGACAGTCTGCGCGGTTCGCGGTGACCTTGAGATCGAATAAAATATCGTCGAGCCCGAAGTATTTTGCGAAGGGTTGCCCGACCGGCGCATCCTTAGGCAAAAGGCGAATGCCGTCGTGGGCGCTGTCATCGGCTAACCCGAGCTCTTTGTTTGAGCAGAGCATACCGCCCGACTCAACTCCGCGAATTTTAGATTGCTTGATCGCGAGTCCGCCAGGCAACACGGCGCCCGGCAACGCGACGACGACGTTGTCGCCTTCGTTGTGATTGCGCGCGCCGCAGACGATTTGATGAACAACGCCGTCGCCCGTTGAAACTTGGCAAAGCGTCAGCCGATCGGCACCCGAATGCTGTTCCTTTTTTAGGATATGCCCGATCACGACGTGATCGAAATTTTTGGCGAGATTCTCAATGCTCTCGACTTCGAGGCCTGCGCCCGTAAGAAGGCTTGAGAGATCTTGCGGTTTTGCGAAGTAGTCTTGAATGTCGATGTAGTCAGAAAGCCAGCGGAGCGATATTTTCATACGGAGAACTGCCTTAAGAAGCGAACATCGTTTTCGTTGAACAAGCGAATATCATCGATGCCGTATTTAATGATCGCCATGCGCTCGATGCCAAAACCAAACGCAAAGCCTTGCCACTCCGGGTACGAGACGCCCGCAAATTTTAAAACATTCGGGTGAACAAGACCGGAGCCGCCAATTTCAATCCAGCCCGAGGCTTTGCACATGCGGCACTCTTGGCCGTTACCAAGATGACCTTTGCCGATGCAGATCGGACATTGGCAGTCGACTTCGGCCGAAGGCTCGGTGAACGGAAAAAAGCTGGGGCGAAAGCGCGTTTTTAAATCGCGGCCGAAATATTCACGAACGAAAAACGTGATCGTGCCTTTTAAGTCTGCCATCGAAACTTTCTTGTCGATGCACAGGCCTTCGATCTGGTGAAAGTTTGGCGAATGCGAGATATCGCTATCGGCCCTGAACACGGGTCCAACTCCCACGACTCTTAAAGGCGGAGTCTCGAGCTCCATCGTGCGCACTTGAATGGGCGACGTGTGAGTTCGAAGAACGTGATCTTTATCGATGTAGAAGGTGTCTTGCATATCGCGCGCAGGATGATCGGGCGGAAAATTTAAGCCTTCAAAGTTATAACGATCTTTTTCGATCAAGGGCCCCGTGCGCACGCTGTAACCAAGTCGCGCCAAGATGCCGGATATTTCTTCGATCACGAGCGCGATCGGGTGACGAGCGCCTGGCGACTCAACCGATGAGGGCAAAGAAAGATCGAGGGTGTCGGTTTGGAGCTGCGCCGCGAGCTCTTGGCCTTTTAAGCCCGACTCGCGCTCAGCGTAGAAAGCTTCGAGCGCCTGCTTCACTTCGTTGACGAGTTTGCCGAAGGCTGGTTTCTCGTCAGCGGTGAGCTTGCCCATCTCTTTCATGAGTCCGGAGAAGCTACCTTGTTTGCCGAGGAATTGGACCTTGGCATCGTAGAGATCTTTCGCGGTGGAGGCTTGCGCAAAGGCCGCGTGAGCCGCTAAGCGTATGTCTTCAATCTTTTCTTTCAACATGCCGTAAATACTGAATGATTTGCCTTTAATTCTCAATTACTATCCCGGCCCAACATGGCGCATAAGAATCGTACAAACTGGAGCCCCTACACCGCCCGCCGCAAGACATCCGGCGAGGGTGCTGTCTCGTCAAAAGACGGCGAAAAGTCCGCTGACGGCGCGACTTCGAAAGCGACTGGTGCCGGACCCCTGACCCCTAAGGCCGAGTATTCCCAAGACGGTCGTCGCCACAAAAAGTCAGCGCAAAATTACTCTTTCAGCGAAGCCGACGACCGCATTTACGATGTCTTTCGGAATCACGGTTTCAGCGACTATCCGCATCCGAAGCGTCAGCAGCTCACACAGTTCTACGAACTTTTGATGGCCAATCAGAACGAGCAGAATTTCACTCGTCTGCTCAACATCCGAGACATCGCGATTAAGCACTTTATTGATTCGCTGATAGTTACTAAACATGTGCACTTGAAATTTCCGTTACTTGATATGGGAACCGGGCCGGGCTTTCCCGGCATCCCGCTCAAAGTCCACTTTCCAAAAGAGCAAATCGTTTTGGCCGAAGGCGTTCAAAAGCGCGTCGAGTTTTTGAAGCACATCCGCGCAGAGATGAAGCTCGAGAACCTCACGATCCTTGGGCGAAACGTGAACCTCGAAGTTTTCTATCCGGTTCAAGGAGTCATTACCCGCGCGGTTGAAGACGCACGCAACACTTTAGGCAACGTGATCAATTGCGTTCAGACCGGCGGCGAAGTCGTGTTGATGAAGGGACCCAATTGCGGACCCGAGATCGAGCCCGCGCTTGAGGCCTGGGGCGAGTATTTCGAACTCGCGCACGATATTTCGTACGAGCTTCCGAAAACGCCGCACGAACGCCGTTTGTTAGTTTTCCGAAAGCTCAAGCCAGCGCCACTCCCCGATTTCGAAAAACTCGATCTCGAATGGGAAAAAGAATTCGGAGCACTGACGGAATGAGCAAATATCTATGAACGAGTTCCGATCAAGTGGGCCGAAAAATCCGCTATTGCCTGACAAGACCATCGCGTCTCGCGCCAATACGCTTGTCGGCGAATGGCTCGAGACGTTGACGGCAAAAGGCATTCGCAAACACGGGCTGTTCATGATTTCTGGCGCCCAAGCTGTCGCCGAAACGCTCGAGCGCCGGCCTGAGCTCGCACGAAGCTTGTTCTTATGCGCTGATCGCCATGTTCCAAAAATAATTCAAACTTTTGACATTGCTGATCCAAAAGGTTTGCGGCGCGGACCCGCTTCAGGCCCTGACTCTTGGCGTTCGCTCATTCTGCGTGCTCGCGAATTGACCGTGACAAACGATCCGCGCTTTAGCGTCGTTGCGCTCGATCGGGCGATTTTTGATGAACTTGATATTTCAGGCACGCACGAGCCACTACTCTTGACTCGCGCACCCGACATCCTCGATGCCGATTTATCAAAAGCACCGCTTGGACTCGAAGTTCTGTGCGCACTTGGCGACCCGCTGAACGTCGGCGCACTTTTGAGAAGCGCGGCTGCGTTTGGTGCATCAAAAATTATTTTGCTAAAAGAGTGCGCATCGCCTTTTCATCCAAAGGCTGTTCGCGCTGCTTCGGCAGCGACGCTGTTGACGCCGTTCGCGCGAGGGCCGTCAATTCGTGAGCTACCCGCGTTGGCCGAAGCCGACGCCAGCGCCGGCTCAAAAATGCTGATGGGCCCCGTCCTCGCGCTCGACATGCACGGTAACAACCTTGGCTCTTTCGCTTGGCCAACGAACGCGCGCCTTCTCATCGGCGAAGAAGGCCTCGGTGTGCCATCGTCAAAAGCCTTCGAATTTCTGTCAATCCCGATGGCGAAAGACGTTGAGTCTCTCAACGCGACCGTCGCCGCCAGCATCACGCTGTATTCATATTCCCAAAGGAAGTAGATGGCGCCTCTTCGTTTTGCGGCTAGACTACGGCGCGGAGGCCTTTGATGAAATTTTTGGCGTTGCTGATGACATCGGCTCTTGCCCTGCCGGCCTTTGCCGAAACGGTTCAGCTCGGGGCTTACTCTGGTCAGCCGGGGTACTTCGTGCGGATTGGTAAAGGCGATCAGGATGTACTGAACGCTGTCGTGATGACGCCCGAAGCAGTTCAGCAGATCAAAAAACAAAAGCTCAAGGCTGATATCAATCAAACACGCACGTGTGAAGTCGATGGGCTTGCGCAGTCCATCGGCTACACGATTTTCGCGATTAAAAGCTGTAAATAGAAATCAAACTGCTCTGATCGCCGATCTCTCAATGAACCGGTTGAACCGGTCCCGGCGCCGTCAACGTTGCCCGGGCCGGCAACCTCAACGTGAAGACCGAGCCGCGATCTTTTCCCTCGCTTGTCGCCGACACCGTTCCGCCGTGAAGCTCAGCAATTTCACGAGTGATCGCGAGCCCGATCCCTAATCCTTGCGAATTTGCAGACGTTGACTCTTGCCGAAATTGATCAAACGCGTACGGCAAAAACTCGGGCATGAGTCCCTGTCCGTTGTCTGAGACGCGAAACTCGACCCAGTCCTTGTCTTCCGTGGCCTCGAAAACGATGGCCCCTCCTTGAGGAGTGTATCTGACCGAATTATTCAGGAGATTAAAAAGACTTTGATGAAGTTTCGATCGATCAGAAAAGAAAGGCTGGGTGTCGTGCTGAACCTTGAGGTCGATCGAGATCGATTTTTTCTCCGCTTCTGCCCGAATGGCTTCAAACGCGGAGGTCACGATGCTCTCGAGATCGCAAGCAACGAGGCTTAGCTTCAGTCGTCCAAAAATCACCTGCGAAATGCCTTTCAGATTGTTGACCGTCGCGACCAAAAGCTCGAGATGCTGATCAATCTTTTCAAGGCCAGCCCTGACCTTGGCATCGAGCAATTTCAAATTCATTAACGACGTGATCTGGGCGACCATCACCGTCATCGGCGCGCCAATTTCGTTTGAGAGCTTCGCTAAAAACATATCTTTTGCCGAATTGCTCCTGCGGCTCATTTCGCTGATCGCCGTCACCATGAGATCATCAATGCACGCATGAAAAACGCCAAGCTCCATAGAACTAGGGATCGCGCCGTCGCGATGCCAGAAGTCGATGCAGGCGGCGCGAAGGTGAGAAATTTCTCGAAGGGCCTCCTCGAGCGTGTAGCCGTTCAGAAAACGCATGTCCGCATGAGCCTTGGAGGCCTCACTCATGCCAACCATTCGCGCGGCTTGTTCAGGCGAAAGAACGCCTGACTTGTGACGACCCAACGCCAAAATAATCTGCATCAAAATTTCAGGCATATGATCGCGCAGAACGTAACGACTCAGCTCGTCTGCAGATTGGATGCGGTCGTCGTCACGAACCCGCTGCATCCATAACTCGACCAACTCAGATCGCTTGGTGACCAGGAATTCAAATAGGCTCTTGTTTGACAGGATGGGTTGTTCGTCTTCCATGGGCCCCACTTTTGCCGAGAGGTTAGCAAAACATTTTCTGTTTGTTTATCGGAAGAACGTGGAGTTGCGCGCACATTGTGGCATCGTGCCCGTGTAGCTCGGCTGTTTTAACTATTACGAGGGCCTAGAAGTAAGACATTCGGGACAGAGAAAACGACCCCGAGAACTTGCAAACACTTTGTTCAGCACATCACCATGAAGACCCGGGCTTAAGGATTCAGAGAAATCAATCGCGACAAAACATCTGCGGGCGGTTCAGTCCTCCAGAGGCTTAAAACGAATCCGCCCTCGCCCGAACCGGTTGGTTTCACGGCGACAGCGCCTTTCGAGCGAAGCCAGTCCATATGCGTACCAATTTCGCCCTTTGTAAGATCCCACTGAACGAAGCACGCGCATGCGAGTTCGATGGCGCGCGTGAGCTTAGAAAAATTCTCGGGCGTTTCATTAACGAGGGCAGCCTCAGCCAGCACGACCG
>JAYTHQ010000294.1:0-3327 GCA_043732445.1 Bdellovibrionales bacterium
ATGTCCTGGCTCACCGATTCGCGGTGATCGACGGCCATCCCGTCAGCTGCAGGAATATAAAAAGTAAGGATGGCGTCGCCGTCGGCAACGCCGATCGAAATGCCGACGCTCGGAGCGACCAATCGACAGCGAACGCCATCTGACTGCAGGCAGGCCACAAAAGCCGGCGGGCCAGGGTGCGCAGCCGTGAGCTCAGCTGAAATCGCAGGCGTGGCAAAAAATGAAATTGCCGCCGCAGCTATCGTGGCCCAGGTCATGACTTTGATTGGCAAGAGCACGTCGTTTTCCATCGCGCCTAAGTACTCCAATCTCGGGGCCACATCCTAAGAGCCTGAAACGTCGAAGAGATCGACAGCCGAGAAGTTTTTTCACCTCGACGGGAATGGTTTTCGCTTCTATTGTTTCCCTCTATGAAAGCACCAGCTCCAAAAAAGCAACGCCGCATCGTCGCGACCAGCGCGCTCCCCTACGCCAACGGGCCCATCCACATCGGCCACATGGTGGAGTACTTGCAAACAGACATCTGGACACGCTTTCAAAAAATGCGTGGGCACGAATGCATTTACGTCTGTGCCGACGACACGCACGGTACGCCCATCATGGTGAAAGCGCGCGCGCTCGGCATGACGCCCGAAGCCTTTATTGATATTTCGCACAAAGAGCACGCGCGCGACTTCGCGGACTTTGGCGTTGAATTCGATATCTACTCGTCGACGAACAGCGAAGAGAACAAGGTCTTAGCGTCTGAGTTTTACGAGGCCATGCGCGATCAGAAACACACAGCCGTGCGCCCGATTCAGCAGCTTTTCTGCAATCACGACAAAATGTTTTTGCCCGATCGTTTCGTCAAAGGTACGTGCCCTGTTTGCTCAACACCAGATCAATACGGCGATTCGTGCGATAAGTGCGGCTCGACTTACTCGCCGTCTGAATTGAAAAATCCGCGTTGCTCAGTGTGCGGAACGACACCAGTCGAAAAAGAAAGCCAGCATATTTTCTTTAAGCTCAATGATTTCCGGGATTTCTTGCAGGAGTGGATGCCGTCACACACCCAAAAAGAAGTGGCCGCGAAATTAATGGAGTGGTTTGACGGCGATCTTCGCGACTGGGATATCTCACGCGATGCGCCTTATTTTGGTTTCGAAATTCCGGGCTACCCCGGCAAATACTTTTACGTCTGGATCGATGCACCGATCGGCTACATCTCTTCGACTTGGCAGTGGTGTAAGGCCAACGGTCGCAAGCTAGAAGACTTCTGGAAATCAGACGATGCCGAAATTTATCACTTCATCGGTAAAGACATCACGTACTTCCACTTACTCTTTTGGCCCGCGATGCTGAAGGCCACGTCGTACCGACTGCCAACAAAAGTTTTCGTGCACGGTCACCTGACCGTGAACGGCGAGAAAATGTCGAAGTCGAAGGGGACGTCGATCTTCGCACGGACTTATTTGAATCATCTGGATCCGATGTACTTACGTTACTATTACGCTTGTAAACTCACCGCGCGCGTCGACGATTTAGATTTAAATATTACCGATTTCGTTAACCGCGTAAATTCAGATTTAATTGGCAAGATCACGAATCTCGGATCACGTGGCGCGCAGATGTTATCGAAACGCATCGACGGAACGCTCGGTTCTTTAAAAATGCCGGATAAATACGACGTCGAAAAACTAGTGACGCGAACAACAGCCGCGGAAAACGGCGCGATGCTCGTGAAGTATGCACAAACCGACGCCGACGCGATTGCGGACCTATTCGAAGAGCGCGAGTTCGCTAAAGCGATCAACGCGATTCGCGATATCGCCGATGCGGCCAACGCGTATTTCGATCATTACGCCCCTTGGGTTTCGATCAAAGACCCCGCCAAGCTCGAAGATGTTCGCACCGTCTTAACTGCAACGTTGAACGTCTTCCGCTTAATTTCAATTTATCTCAAGCCGGTGCTGCCGCTCTATGCCGATAAGGTCGCAAAACTTCTTAACGAAAAGCCGTACGTCTGGTCAGATGCGGGCAAGATTCTTCAGAACGTCAAAATCAACGAGTACGAACATCTCGCAACACGCGTTGAACAAGAGAAGTTCGAACAAGTCATTACCGATTCGTTACCACCAGGCGGAGTGCCCGCAGCGGTCATTGCTCCCGCACGTCAACACGATAAGAAATCAGGAGCGAAAGTGACAACACCACCGCCAGCCAACCCCGTAGGCGATACGCCAATAGAAATTGAAATCGATGACTTCACGAAAGTCGATCTCCGGATCGCAAAAATTATCGAAGCCGAAGCCGTACCGGAGGCCGACAAACTTCTTCGTCTGAAAGTGTCGTTAGGCGACATGGGTGAGAGGCAGATTTTTGCGGGCATCAAGGCCGCGTATAAACCAGAAGACCTCGTCGGACGCTTAACAATCGTTGTCGCGAACCTTCAACCACGTAAAATGAAATTCGGCATGTCCGAAGGGATGGTTCTCGCGGCAGGAGCCGGCGGTAGCGATTTATTTATCTTATCTCCGGATGACGGCGCGAAGCCGGGCCAGCGAGTGAAGTAAGTTTTGACGACACCGCTCACTCACGCCGACGAACGCCGCCTCAAACTCGTGCTTGAAGCTGGCCGTTCGCTCGAAGAGCTGTGGGCCAAGATTCCGACGCCCGCGGATTTGGCCGCGACCCGCAATCGCGAACATGCGCTAGAGCGGCTGACCCAGAGTATTCACTCTCTCGAGCAGGCCGACAGCGAAAATCTGCGACGACTTTCGTTTCATACCCGCAATTTAAATTTAGAAATGACGACACGGCATCTTTCGACGGTGCTTGTGCCTTTCGAGCGACTTCTCGGTAAAGCTCTTCGTGACGACCAGATTCTGATCGATGAAGGCGACGATCTCACGGTCATTCGAAACATCGCGCCTCTTCGCCTGATCGCCGATAATTTGCGGAGCGCCTTTAACGTCGGTGCGATCTTAAGAACTGCCGAATGCTTTGGCGCCGAACATGTTTCGCTCGCGGGCTACACGCCTACTCCCGTTGCAGAAAAAACGGCCCGCACGTCGCTCGGAACAGAAAAGTCGGTTTCGTGGTCGAGTGATCCAAACGTTCACGACGTGATTTACAAAGCGAAAGTCGACGGATACACGGTGATCGCGCTCGAGACGGCGCATTCGGCAATTTCAATCGGTGACTTTGAATGGCCTGAAAAAGTCGCTTTGCTGTTAGGTAATGAACGTTTCGGCCTCGACCGCGACGTCCTTGATCAATGCGACCACATCTTAAAGATTCCCATGCACGGCGTGAAGAATTCTCTCAACGTCGGCATCGCGTGCGGGA
>JAYTHQ010000295.1:0-3294 GCA_043732445.1 Bdellovibrionales bacterium
ATTTTGTATACGTTCATCACGTTTGTTTCATCTTTTCTCCCGCTCATCGGAACGGCGCCGATGATTGTCTATCTCTCCATGCACGCGTTCGCGAGCGGCCAAACAATGATCGGTCTGATTTGGCTCGCGACGATTGCGGTCGTCGCAACGTGTGACAACGTTGTGCGTCCGTACGTGATTAAAGGCGGAGCAGAGCTCCACCCGATGATTGCTTTCGTCGCAGCTTTCGGAGCCTTAGATATGATTGGTTTCTACGGTCTCTTCATCGGACCGATCGCCGCAGGACTCTTTTTTACCTTGTTACCGATGGTCGCCCGGACCTATCCAAGGCGCCAAAGCGGGGTTCGTTGATCTTCGGCCGTGATGTAGACTATGCTGAGGGCGATGAAAAAACCCGTTATCTGTTTCAAGTGCGAACACGCCCATTATGACATGATTGTCATCGGCTCTGGCCCAGGCGGCCACCGCGCTGCGGTTCAAGGCGCGAAGCTCGGCAAAAAAGTTCTCATCATCGAGCGAGAAAAAATGGGTGGAGCGTGCTTGCACCTGGGTACGATCCCATCAAAAACTTTGCGAGAAGCGGCGCTTAGTTCAAAATATACTCAAGGCACTATCGCCGACATCATGTTCCGTACCCATTCAGTGATCGATGAAGAGCGTGAGATCACCGAAGAACACTTCCGCCGGAACAAAGTTGAAGCCGTCACGGGCACAGCCTCGTTCATCAATTTAAAAACGATTCAGATTAAAAATTCCGACGGCGCACAACAAATCACCGGCGATATCATTGTCATCGCGACCGGAACGAGACCACGCCGGCCGACGGATCTAAAATTTAACGCGACGACCTTGTTCGACAGCGACTCGATCTTGGGGCTCTCACATCAACTCAAGTCTCTGCTCGTTCTCGGAGCGGGGGTGATCGGCTGCGAGTATTCGAGTATTTTTGCCCGTATGGGAGTGAAAGTGACGCTCGTCGATTCCCGAAGCGAGCTCTTAAGTTCAATTGATCGCGAAATAGTCGACGCGCTCACAAAGCAATTTGAGAAGTCAGGCGTTCATCTCATGCTCTCGACAAATTTTTCTAACATCGTGACAAGCCTTCGCGCAAACGGACAAGAGGTGGCGTCGGTGGATCTCACAACCGACGGTCAAGAAGCCGAGAGTCGAAATTTCGATGCTGTTCTTTACGCCCTGGGACGCACAGGCAACTACGAAAGCCTTAATCTCGACGCCATCGGGGTGACCGTGGATGCGCGCGGCTTAATTTCCGTAAATACGAATTATCAAACTGCGGTCCCAACAATTTACGCAGTCGGTGACATCATTGGGGCCCCGGCTCTCGCCGCCTCGTCTTCAGAGCAGGGTCGTTTAGCGGCGCTTCACGCTTTTGAAGGTGAGAAGGCGCACTTTCCAGATACATTTCCCTACGGGATCTACACGATTCCCGAAATTTCTTCGGTCGGTGTCCAGGAATCCCAGCTTCAGAAAAAAGGCGTTAAATACGTCGTTGGCAAAGCGCCTTACCATGTCCTCGCGCGCGGCAAGATGCTCGATGAGGAATTTGGTTTTCTGAAGCTCCTCGTTCATCAACGCACGCGCCAAATCATGGGAGTGCATGTGATCGGAACAAGTGCGACTGAGCTCGTGCATATCGGTCAAGTCGCGATGGCCTTCGGCGCAAAGGTCGACTTCTTTATCGACAATGTTTTTAACTACCCGACACTCGCCGAGGCCTACAAAGTCGCCGCGATGAATGCCGACAGTAAACTCGGCAAACTTTAGTCTTCAGCGTGTTTTGATCCCAGCCTCTATCGCGATGCGGCCGGTCTTCGGGCTTTGACTTCTCTGGAGCAAGGGTTTCAAGTTAAAGCTCACAAGAAGGTTTTTTTGGTTGAGCTCACCGGGCACGCTTGGATCGTTTGGGGAGTTGTTGCCGTCATCGCGGCTCTCCTCGAGCTTTTGGTCCCGTATTTTACATTCAGTTTCGTTGCGTTCGGAGCGGCCTGCGCGGCGGCCTCTTCGTTTTGGGCGTCTCGTGAAATTCAGGTGCTCGTCTTTTGCGTCACGCTGTTGGGCTCTCTGTTTTTCATTCGCCCCTTCTTTCTTAAAAAACTTCATGTTCCTCACAAAATGCATTCTCGATCGGGCCAGCTTCTCCATTTGAAGGGAACTGTCACCGAGGCGATCGACGCGACGAAAGCGTCTGGTCGGGTCACGGTCAACGGTGAAGATTGGTCGGCTCAGGCCGATGCGGTTATCGCACGTGATGCTACTATCGAAGTTATTGGTTCGGATGGAATTGTTCTAACCGTAAAAGAGGTTTGAAGATGGACTCAGTTTCAATTGTTTTGCTCGTCATTGTTGTTTTCGCTCTCGTAGTCCTCTTTAAGACTATCAAAATCGTACCGCAAAAGCAGGTCATGGTGGTCGAGCGACTTGGGCGTTTTCTGAAATCCGCCGAGGCTGGACTCAACATTATTCTACCGTTCATTGATTCTGTTCGTTCAACCTTAGATCTACGCGAACAAATCACGCCGATCGAGCCTCAATCGGTGATCTCTCGCGACAACGTGACCATGGAAGTCGACGCAGTTATTTATTACGTCATCATGGACCCGGTTCGCGCGACGTATGAAGTTCAAAACCTCTCATGGGGTATCGAGCAGCTGACATTGAGCGCACTTCGAAACGTGATTGGCTCACTCGATCTAGATCATACGCTCTCGTCTCGAGACAACATCAACACGCAGATCCGCGCGGCCTTGGATGCATCGACTCAGCCGTGGGGAATTAAAGTTCTTCGGGTAGAACTCAAAAACATCAATCCACCAAACGAAATTAAGCTCACGATGGAAAAGCAAATGACCGCTGAACGAACTCGTCGCGCGGTCGTAACAACGGCCGAAGGCGAGAAGTCAGCCGCTATTCTTCGCGCCGAAGGCGAGAAGCAGTCGCTGATCGTCAGCGCCGAAGGCGCAAAGCAATCTGCAATTTTGTCGGCCGAAGGTTTGGCCGAAGCTAAGCTAAAAGTCGCTAATGCCGAAGCACAAGCCATCCAAGTCATCTCGCAGGCGATTGGCAGCAGTGGCCGACCAACTGATTATTTAATTGCGCAGAAATATCTCGAGTCACTCAATCAGATTGCGCAGAACGCAAATAAAACAGTTTTCCTTCCTTACGAGGCGTCGGGCGTGATGGGCTCGCTAGCGGGAATGAAAGAACTCTGGGGAGCAGGCGCTCAGGCGCCAAAGCCGCCGGCACAAGTCAGATAGGCCTCTCGCGGTCGTCAGT
>JAYTHQ010000296.1:0-10754 GCA_043732445.1 Bdellovibrionales bacterium
CCCTCATTTTCTTTGGGATGAAGGCTTTAGTCCACTGACTAAAAGATCCCCATGACATCCTTACCCACGCCTTTTATCGGGTTTGCACTCTGCAACGCTGCTTGGTAGCAACGTCTTAAGGCACATCAATTTAGTCGGGGGATAGATAATTATGAAGGCACTTTTAATAGCGGCGCTCGTTGGTCTAACAAGTATCTCGGCATTCGCAGACGCGGCCGCAGATCTCGAAACTCGTGCACAAGCGGCGTACGACGCCCGCGACTTTACCGGCCCGGGAATTCAAAGTGCGCAGCTTGCCGCTAACCTTTTCGGTCAAGCGGTAGGCGCTACCTCGGATCCCGCTAAAATTGCGCAGCTTCGAGTGCACCAGTCGGCAGCCTGCTTCTTCGTCGGCGACGCGGCTCAAGATAACTCAGTAAAAATCACGCAATTCTGGAACGGTTACACGCTTGCTAACGACGTCATCGTTAAAACGTTCGGGATTACCGACGTGACGGCGGTCAGCGATGCGCAAATTCAAGGGTTTTTAAAGCTTTCGAAAGATCAGCTCTTAGTTCTCGGTGAGGCGCTTTACATTCGCGGCATCAATCTCGGTCAGTGGGGCCAGGCGAACGGCATTATGGAATCGCTGAACAAGTGGCCAGATCTGAAAGCCGACATGGAACTTATGTTAAAAATCGGCGCCAAAGGTCTTCACGAGTACGGTGCCTACCGGACGCTCGGTCGCGGCCTCTTCAAGATTCCGGCTCTGCTCGGCGGCGACGTAGCAAGGGCGACTAAGTATTTACAGGCGGCCGTTCAGGGTTCGGCTGCTGCGGGAACAACATTCAGCATCAACGGCTTCAATAACTTGTTCTACGCCGACGTTTTGAAAGATGCGGGCAAAGATGCTGAAGGTAAAAAGCTTTTGCAAGACTACATCGCGGCGGCGCAAGCAAATCCAAATCTGCTGCTAGGCTATGCTCCAGAAACAAAAAATGCGGTTCGTGAAGCTCTCGACATGTTGAAGTCTTGGTAAATAAAAATTCCGACCAGGGGATTCTCATGAAACATTCGATCTTCACGGCGGCTGCGATGATTCTCGCGGCCGCCCCCGCGTTCGGTGCCGGCCTCCTTGCGCCGTTCGCCCTGGAGTCTGCGCAGGTCATGCCCAAAGGGATTCGCAGTCTCCGCGTTGGTGGCTTCACGACGCAGGCCTCGGATAAGTTTGATAACTCGGGTAATATCGTGCCGCTCGGAAATGACATCAACAAAAGCATTACTCTAAAGCAAATGCTCGAAGCGCAGCCTGCAGGGTTTTCGCGCGGTCAGCTGAAGGGCGGGATTGAGTCGATGGGCTTCAATCCTGAAGACTCGATTGGTAACACCAACGGCGTGGTCAACACCCGCATTACGACGACCGTTCCGGTCTTTACGTACGGCTTAACTGAGAAGCTGACTCTCGCGGTGGTTCTGCCGGTCGTTTACTCGAATCTCAACGTCAACGCTGGTTGGACGGCAAATTCAAACTTACAAAATTTGCTTGATTACTCGACCTCGCATGGGCTGGCCGGAAAAATCGCGATGGTTGAACCTCAATTACAAAATGTGGTTGCTACGAAATTAGCGTCGCTGGGTTACAAGCCTCTTGAAAATGAAACTCATACCGATGTCGGCGATCTCATCGTCGCAACCAAATACCAAGTCCTAAAGAGAGATAACTTCTCGGTGGCTATCACCCCGCGAATGACTGCGCCTACAGGGCGTGCGCCAGATCCAGATAAAGTCGTTGATATTGCGGGAGGCGACGGCCATTTTAATGCCGGCGTTTCGGGTGCGGCCGACTACGTCTTCTCGAGTCGCTTGGTCGCTACTTATGCGCTCAGTTATACATATCAGTTTTCGCGAACCATGAAGGCCCATCTACCCAACTCTTCGGACGACACGCTGTCTGGAGATGTCGATGAGAATACTAAACAAAAATTTGGCGATATCATGGGAACTTCGCTAGGCGCCCGCTACCAAATCCAAAAGATGTGGACCATCGGAACGGCTTACTCGTTTCAATACAAGGCACCTGACCGCTACGCCGGCGGTGCCTTCGATTCTCAGCGCTACGATTATCTGTCGAAAGATACCGAGCAAAACATGCAGGCTGTTCTGGTCAGCTTAAGCGTCAGCACGATCGATGCGTTTTTAGCTAAAAAGTTTGTGATGCCGCTTGAGGCGTCAATCGCCTTCTCGGGTATTTTAGCGGGTCGAAATACGCCGCTTGCAAACTTAACCTCAATCGAACTTGTTTCGTTTTTTTAAGAAGGACTAACTCATGAAATTAAATTTTTTGATCCTTCTTGCTTCGGCTTATGCTTTCACGAGCGCCTGTAGCGTGAACTCCGAAACCGTTGATAATCGACCGCCGGTCGTTCACACCGATCTTGTGAGTTTCAGCACGGCTTCAGGCTCGTTTGGTTTACCCAACGCCCAGGGCGAGTTTGGCCTCCAGCTGACGTCGGTTTTTCTGTGGCCAGAAAATTTAAGCGAGGATCAAGCCGCAGAGTTGGTCAAAAGTATCAACGGCACTTCGATGAAGGCTGACCCGCTGTTTGCGAAGCTGAGCTATATTTTGCGTGATAAAAACGAGCTTCAAGGCGAGTGGGATCAGACAGGCTGTATTTCGAAATATGCCGACGTTCCGCCTGATTACGATCCTGAAATCGACGGCGGCGTTAAACAGTGGAAAGTTCCGCCTGCTAACGATCAAAAAAGTATTTCAGACATTCAGCTTTGTATCGCGAATCAAGACCGCCGCAGCAAAGTCGAGAGTCAGCAAAATGATTTAAGAGTTCAATTGAGCCCGCTGTTAAACGAAATTAGTAAAGACATCGACCCCGACCAAACACGAATCGTAAACGCTAAGACGCTAGACGCGCCGAGTTCGCGTCTCTCTTTTATCCTCGGAGCCGATGGAGCTGTTTCGGTTCACGTGAAGCTCGGGGGTTTTTTATTTAGCAACTACTCGCCGTCTACGGACGTGACCGACCAAGCGACGGGCTTGCCTCAAATCACGAATGCGACCTACGGACCACGTCTTCACCTCTTGAGTTTTGACGTTCCCGAAGTCGACGGCACCAAAAATGCCGACGGCTCGTTACATAAAACAGGTTTAGTTTATAAATTTCGCGTTGAGCGTGCGCCGAATATCGGCCTGATCGCGTCGTTTCGTGGCGACATGAATTTATACAATTCTGCAGGTCAAATTATTCGGTACGGCACGGCTCGCATCGACGGCTTTCCGCCGAAGTGATCAAACGTCCGTTTGCGGCAGCCCCAACTGCCGGCCTTCGTTTCACTGGGTGAAGTAGAAGATATCACGGTAGTTACGACCCATTTCCTCGGAGTCCATGCCGTAACCGACCATGTAGCGATCTTCGATGGTCATGCCGACGTAATCGGGCTTGATCGGCAGCTCGCGGCGGGCGGGTTTATCGAGAAGAGTCACGATTTTGAGAGATGCCGGCTGAGCTTGCTGTAAACGAACCTTCAAGAAATTAAGTGTGCGACCGGTGTCGATGATTTCTTCGACTATGATGACGTGTTTGCCGGTGATGTTGACCGAGATGTCTTTCATCAGACGGATCGAACCTTTTTTCTCGACGGCGCCGGCTTGGACGAAATCGATCTGTTGAGGAAGTTCGATATTGCGGCTTAAGTCTGACATGAAAAGGCATGAGCCTTTCAGCGGGCAAATCATGACGAGCTCTTTGCCTTGGTAATCCATTTC
This sequence comes from Bdellovibrionales bacterium, assembly GCA_043732445.1. GTDB lineage: Bacteria > Bdellovibrionota > Bdellovibrionia > Bdellovibrionales > JAMPXM01 > CAJYOV01. The sequence goes on from JAYTHQ010000296.1 coordinate 3,761, forward strand.
AATTTCTTTTGCGAGTCGTTCGACCATTTCCTGGATTTCACCGTGGGTGAGAAACTCGATCATGCTGTCTTTAAGCCGTGTCATCGTCTAAAACCTTTACGCGAGAAGAGTAGAGCCCGTCTGTTGGGCCATCTGGAGATATTTAAGTGCAACAGGATGTTCGGGATCGCGCAAGAGAACGGTTTCCCAGTGCTCAATCGCCGCCACGGGTTGTCGAGAATTATAGTACATAAGGCCCAGCTTGAGCCGAGCCGGCGAAAACGTCGGGTATTCATTAGTCAACGACGTCAGTTCGCGCATCGCCTGGACGCTGTCGCTGCCCTGGTTGCGGCGCAAATAACACTCGACGATCTTCATCTTAAGTTCTGGTTTGCGGGTCGAGAGCTCGAGCGCACGGTGATATTGCTCAAGCGCCTCATCAAAGCGCTTGTACTGAAAATAAAGTTCACCGAGTTCGTCGTGTTTGAGCGCAAGCTTCTCTTGTGCGTACGTATCGACCGAGGTCGATTTGCGAGCGAGCGCTTCTTGCGCTTCGATAAATACCTTTTTTCCTTCTTCGTAACGTCCGAGATCGTTCAAGATGATCGAGAGGCCGACGCTTGCGTCGGTGAACATCGGGTCGATTTCGAGCGCACGCCGAAACGTTCGAATCGCTTTATTAAACTTACCTTGATCGTAATAGATCGTGGCGAGCATGTGAAAAACTTCTGGGTTTTTGCCGTCACTGAGGAGGAGCTGTTGCAAAAGCGACTCGGCTACACGGTAATTTCCTTCGCGGAAATGTTCACGAGTCGTTTCGAGAAGTTCGGCGATTTCAGTCCGCCCCAAATTTCTTGAAATCATTCTTTGCTCTCTTCGCTTCGTCCGAGGACGGGTATTGGCTGTACAGATTCTTAAGATGTTGGAGTCCACGATCTTTATCGCCGCTTTCAAACGAACTTTTCGCGGCTCCGTAAAGCGCCTCTGAATCATAGCCCAGGTTGGGGTAGCTTTTCAAAATAGTCTCGTAGCGACCACGCGCGCTATCAAACTGATTTTGTTTTACATAGAAGTTAGCGATGTAGAGCTCTTTTTGCGCAAGCATTTTCAGGGCGGCTTCGCGCTTTTCACGCGCTTCTTTGGCGTAAGGTGAATTCGGGTATGAATTCACGGTTTCGTCGAAATAAAGAATCGCTTTGTCGGCGAGCGCAAGATCTCGATCGATCGTTGGAGGCAGTTGATTGTAATAGCTGAGGCCCAGACGGAATGTGACATAATCGCTTTGGGGATGTTTCGGATGAAACTCTTTGAAGAGTTGGTAAGCACCTTGAGCTTCTGGGTAGGCTTCGCGTTTGAATTGAAGATCGGCAATTTTCAGTTCGGCGTCGGCGGCAAAGCGACTATATGGAAATTTGTTTTTGACGTCTTGGTACTTGGCGATCGCTTCTTCGAAGCGCTCATCTTTTTCAAAATCTTCGGCTGATTTGAAAGCTCCTTCAGGCGTTGAAACATCGCGTGTTTCGATCGACGAACAACCGTTCGAGAGACTCACGGTCACACCGAGCATGAGGATCATCGGGAGGGGGCCTAAAAGCACGCCAAGACGCAGAAATTTCATATCGAAATCTAATGTCGACGGCGGCTTAAAGTCAACTTAGCGAACCGAACTAGGGCTTCGTGTGGGGGTGGCTAGGAGCTCGAAATTGATCGGGAATTTAACGACTCTCGGTCAGGTGGCGATAGAAAGTTTGAAAAACCAGCTTCATGGCGCTGGCAATAGGAATCGAAATCATCATTCCGAGAATTCCCATCACTTGAGAGCCAATGATGATGACGATCACGACGGTGACGGGGTGCAAATTAACGATCTTCGCGACGACAAATGGGATGATGAATACGATGTCGACGAGTTGGGCAAAGAAGTAGATCGAGGTGATGATGATGAGATTCACGCTCATCGTGCTCGCGATCAGTCCATCTTCTGAGATCAAGGCAATCAAGATGGCGGGCACCGCGCCGATGAGTGGGCCAAGATAAGGAATCAAGTTCGTCAGGCCGGCAAAAACTCCGAGCAAACTTGCATATGGAAAGCCGGCAATTTGAAGGCCGATCCAGACGACTCCGCCAACAATGGCAGCTTCCAGAAAACGCGCGCGAATAAATCCGCCCATTTGTTCATTCAGCTGGTACTGAAGATCGAGCGCGATTTCAAAGAGCGAGTTCGGAACGAGAGAAATCAGCGCGCGCGTTAGCCGTCGGCCATCTTGAAGCATGAAGTAGGCAAAGAAAGGGGCCAGAATCAAAACGGTCAGTGAACCCGAAACGATGGCCGGAAGAGCGCTTGATAGCTGAGCGGTCTTTGCGATGAGCCAGTCGTTAATCGAAAGACTGAAGTTAATATTGTAGAGTTTAAAAAAGCCTTTAAATCTCTGTTCGGTGCCTGAAATCAAATTCATCAGGTCGCCCTGATATTTTGGGAGCTGCGAATCGAAAAGAGTCAGCTGCTGGGTCAGCAGCGGCAGAATTTTATAAATACCAAAAGCAAGAAGCACTCCCGAGGCCAGAAACGGAATCAAGATTGCGGTTTGCCGAGGTAGGCGCTTTCGCTCAAAAAAATCAACAATCGGCGCCAGAAGGTAGTTGGCCACAAAAGCTAAGACGAAAGAAACGAGAAGATTGTTAACGGTGAAGAGAACGATGCCGCCGCCAACGATGATGACAAGAACGGCGAATAATTTAATTTGGGTTTCGCGGCGAAGTGAAGCTTTCAATTTAGCTTCCATCTGGGCCCGTCGTCGGCGGCGGTTCGCGCAGATCTTTGATCGCGCGGCGAAGCTCAGAGACTTTTTCGGTCGTCTCTTTCAGGCGTCGACCTAAAACTTCGGCGAGCCGCAGAGAGATCTTGATGCCGGCCTCTGGGCTCCGGGCCAAAACCTCGGTCAGGTCGGGTTTGAAGAAGCCAATTAAAACGCTGTCATCGCGAGCGACGGCCGAGGCCGTTCGGCGAGCACCGTCTTCAACAAGCGCAAGTTCGCCAAAAAAATCGGTTGTTATAAGCTGGGTAATAAAAATTTCGCGCATCTCTTCCGTGCCGTTAGGTGTCACATTTGGGTCGTTAACGAAAATTTCGATTCGCCCCTTCGCGATGAGATACATGCCGACGCCGATTTCACCTTGGCGAAAAACGGGTTCGCCCGCATGAAAGCGTCGGACATGAACGAGTCCTTCAACGAAACGGAGTTCACGCTCGCCAAGATCTTGAAAAAGAATATTTTCGCGGAGGATGGTCCGTGTGTCGTCGTCTTTTTTTCTTCGTCGAAAAAGATTATCCCAGAGATAATTCATTTTGAAATCCATTCGGCGTTCGTGAAAACGGCCGCGCGCGGAATCCATCCCGTCGCTCCGCCCGGATACGTCACTTGAACCCAACCTTGGCGTGACTGTTGAATTAAAACCTCAAGACCTTCGTATAATTCAAAAAGCGTTGTGCTCGTCGAATCAGGTAGCGCCTTGGCCTCGATCTTCTTCGTAATGACTGTTCCGCGCAAATCTTGGTCATCAACGATTTTCGAAATCGAAAGCACCAAAAAAATCGCGAAGAGAAGGCCCGCTAAAACTGCAAGTAACGGAAAAGCCGGAAGCGCTTTTTCATCGAGAAGTGCTCTGCGCCGCCGTCCGGAGTAAAGAAGTGCGAACCACCCGGTGATAAAAAACAAGACCATGGTGAGATATGCGAATTGATAACTCGAGGCCGCGACAAGAACGTTTGAACGCAGAGTCTCCCAGCCTTCAACTTCGTGTGGGATATCAGGCTTCTCGAGCGACTTTCGCGTAAAGGCGAGGGCGCTTTGCGCTGGTTGAAAGCCTGGCATTAAGGTCAATGCTTTGCGTAAGTAGGCCATCGCCAAGCCCTTATTCCCTAAACGCTGTTCGCTAACGCCCAAATCGTACCAAGCGACGACTTGTGACGTGTCTTTCATCAAAGATCCGCGAAACCAATCACGAGCCGCTGGAAGGTCATTTTTTTGAAATGCGTCAACACCGTTTGAAAATGCGACCGGCGCGCCCACGTCGGCGACGACGGGGGCAGGAGTCGAGGTTGTTTCTGGGTCTGCTGCAAAGCAAGACGATGAAAAAACTAAAAGAAAAACGGCGATGAAGCGCATAGAATAAGAGTGTAGAGAAACTTAAGGGATATGTGCAAGAAGGACTGAAGATGTCGAAACTTGTTGGCCGCTCAATAGCGGACTCGCCGAAGATCCAATCACTCATCAAAGAACTCGCAGCCGAGCTTGCTCGGGAAGAAGAGTCGCTTGGCGCCGTACGACCCGCGCATGCCGACTTCGCCGAGACCTCTAAAAAGCTCATCGACGACACCAACAAAACTCGCGGCAGACCCCTCTTTTACCCATTTGTTGGCACCGGAGCCGGGCACGGGCCTTACGTCGAGGTCGCTGACGGGAGCGTCAAGTTAGATCTTATCAACGGGATCGGCGTGAACATCATGGGGCATTCTCATCCGCGGGTGATTGCCGCTAGCGTCCGGGGTGCGTTGACCGACGTCGTCATGCAGGGAAATCTCGAGCCTGGCCCTCAGTACACAACGCTTGGTAAAAAAATGGTCGACCTCGCATCGAAAAATAGTCGACTGAAACACTGTTGGTTTTCGACCTGCGGTACGATGGCTAACGAAAATGCGCTTAAGCTTGCTCGGCAAAAGCACTCTCCCGCGCGCTTCATTATTTCTGTTGAAAACGCGTTTGCGGGCCGGTCCACGATGATGGCCGAAGTGACCGACAACCCAGCTTATCGCCAGGGTCTGCCGCGCTACGAAGACGTTCTCCGAATTCCTTTTTACGACGCGAAGGATCCGCAAAGCTCTTCAAAGGCGCTCGCAAAATTCAAAGACCATCTCGCTCAACATCCAAAAGACATCGCGTGTTTTGTTTTCGAACCGATGCTCGGAGAAGGTGGTTTTAAGGCGGCTCCGCGCGAATTCTTTCTGCCAATGCTTGAACTTTGCCGGCAACATAAAATCGCGATCTGGATGGACGAGGTTCAAACCTTCATGCGAACCGGCGAACTTTTTGCTTATGAAACCTTAGGGCTCGGTGAGTATGCCGACCTCGTGACGGTCGCCAAAACTTTGCAGACGGGCGCGACGCTCTTTACCGAAGACTATAATCCCCAGCCGGGCCTCATTGCCGGTACGTTCTCGGGGGCATCAAGTGCTCTCTCGGCCGGCGAGGAAATCTTAGATATCATTACGGGCGAGGGCTATTTAGGTCCGGACGGTAAGATCAATAAAATTCATAAAGAGTTTGTTGGTATGCTGAACCGATTAAATGAAACCACATGCAAGGGCCAGCTCTTAGATGCGAGCGGCCTTGGGTTGATGGTCGCGGTCACGCCGCTCGATGGCACCAAGGACACAGTCACCAAACTTTTGTTCACGATGTATAAAAATGGTTTAATTGCGTTTTCGTGCGGGCGTGATCCATACCGGCTTCGATTCTTGATTCCGGCTATCATTGAATCAAAAGATATTGCCGTCGCTGCTAAAATTATCGAAAAGTCGATCCAAGAGATCGCTTAAGGTCCCTTGAAAGACTTCATAGAGAGTTGTCGCAAATTTATCGAACTCGATTCGTCGCCTTCAATGGGCAATACCGATGTCGCGACCTACGCGGCCCAGCTTTGCCGTGAGGCCGGATTATTTGTCGAGATCCAAACCGAAAATCTAAGCGGTATCGCGCAAACCAATCTAATTGCCAGGGTCGAGCCGAATCGGCCTGAAAAAGAAATTTTACTCCAGACACATCTCGACACGTGTGATCCAGGTGCGTATGGGCTCTGGACCAAAACAGGCGCCAATCCCTACAGCGCGAGTATTTATTCCGAGGCCAACGGCTCCGAACTTCTTTACGGCTTGGGTTCTGCAGATACGAAGCTCGATTTTCTCTGCAAGCTTCAGGCGATCATCGAACTTAAAAATCAACTAGGTTTGCGCCGCTGGAAGGTACCTCCCGTTCTCGTCGGAACTTTCGGTGAAGAAACAGGAATGAGTGGAGCGATTCGCCTCATTCGAAAGAAAATGATTTCGGCTTCTATGGCTCTGATTGGCGAACCGACCGATATGAAGGCGATTTGCGCAGGTAAAGGATTTGTGGCTGTAGAGATCGAAGTGCCGTTTTCGGATGAAGAAAAGGAACTCCGCGCGGCTCACGACCTGAGTGACGCTTCAACAACCCAGAGTCGAATGTTTGTGGGTAAAGCTGCGCACTCGTCGGCGCCGCAAGCGGGCGATAGCGCAATCTTGAAAATGCTTGAATACTTCACAAAACTTCCCGATGGCCTCGTGATGATGGAGATGGACGGCGGCGTAAACTTCAATACGGTCCCCTCCCACGCCGTTCTCGAGATCGATATGGTCGGCGGTGTTCGCGAAACGATCGGCCCAAAAATCGCTCGAATCATGAATGCGGTCACCGATCTAGAAAAAAAGTTTCTCGAATTCTCGGATCCAGAATTTGATCCTGCCCATGCGACTTTGAATATTGGACTCGTCAGAACCTACGAAGACTTCGTCAAATTTAGCGGTTGCTGCCGATTGCCGCCGACCGTTAGCAACGAAGTCTACGAAAAATGGATGGAACTCCTTCGATCAACTTGCGATGAAGTCGGTGCAGTTTTTCGGGTCACCGAATATAAACAACCCTTTCGGACCGAGGCAAACTCGCCTTTGGTCGAGGTTTGCCTCGCAGAACTCGGCCAATTGGGGCTCTCTTCGACATGCGGCGCGCAATCAGTGGCTAACGAAGCAAACGTGTTTAGCCGTTTCGGGATCCCCTGCGTCGTGGTCGGTCCGGGACGCGGTGTCGGCAATTCCCATGCACCGAACGAACATGTGAGAATCGAGCAATTACACCAAGCGATTCAGTTTTATCGCGGCGTGCTTGAAAGAGTGTCTTTATGAATTTCATTTTACGAAACGCGCATCCCAACGACTTAAAAG
>JAYTHQ010000297.1:0-3285 GCA_043732445.1 Bdellovibrionales bacterium
GCGCGCCGGTTAAAAATACCTCTCATTCCGCGCGCCGAAGCGCTGGCTGAAATCATGCGTTTAAAACGGGGGGTTGCCGTTGGCGGGTCGCACGGCAAAACCACAACAACGTCACTGACGGCCTCCATTTTTATGCACGCGAAAGCGCAGCCGACGATTGTCGTCGGCGGCCGATTAGATTTAATCAAGTCGACGGCACTGTTGGGTCAGGGCGAGTGGCTGATCGCGGAGGCCGACGAGAGTGACGGTAGTTTTTCGCGCCTCTCTCCTGAGATCGTGATCGTCACGAATATCGATAACGATCATTTAGATTATTACGGAACCGTCGCGCAGCTCAAAAAAGCGTTTTTCGATTTCGCGATGCGAACTCCTTTTTACGGGCTGGCCATTGTTTGCGGCGATGACCCAGCCGTGCGCGAAACGTTTGCTGACTTCGGCAAACGAATTTTGTTTTACGGCTTCGACTCTTCAAATGACCTGCGACTCGAAGGTTCGAAGGGTGACTACGATGTCTACGACGGCGCGGGCGAAAAGTTAGGTCATTTCACATTGCATTTACCTGGCCGTCATAACGCTTTGAATGCGTGCGCAGCTTTAGCGACCGGCCTTGAAGCGGGCTTTTCGTTTTCTGTTTGCGCCGAGGCGCTCGAGCAGTTCCGAGGCGTCGACCGCCGTTTCCAACTGAAAGGCAGGGTTGGCGGCGTCGATATTTACGACGATTACGGCCATCATCCGACTGAGGTGACAGCCGTTTTAGCGGCGTTCCGTGAAAAGTTTCCGGACCGCCGGGTGGTTACGGTCTTTCAGCCGCACCGCTATTCGCGAACGCATTTAGTTTGGGATCAGTTCGTCGATTGCTTCGGTGAGGCCGATCAGTTGTTCATTTGCGATATCTACGCTGCCGGCGAGGACCCCATCAAAGGCGTCAGTAGCGAACGATTAGCCAATGAAGTTTCGCTCTCGAAATCGGCGCCGAAGTCGGTCACTCACCTAATTAATTCGGGCGATCGTCTCGAAAGAGTTCGTGGTTCACTAAAAAGCGGCGATATTCTTGTGACATTGGGTGCCGGTGATGTCTGGAAGCTCGGCATGCAAATTCTAGAAGCGATGGGTGGAAAGCCCGTCGCTGGCCATACTGAAAAATTAAAATGAAGTTAGATTCAGGCTTTCTGATTGAAGAGAATATTTCGCTGAAAAGTTTCACGTCATGGCTCGTTGGTGGTTCTGCCGATTTGCTGGCGCAGCCCAAAACTCCTGACCAATTGCGCGAAGTTTATGCATGGGGTTTAGCGCAGAAGTTACCGATCTCGATTCTCGGCGGCGGCACTAACGTTTTGGTTTCAGATCAGGGCGTTCGTGGTTTGACGATCGCGCTCAAGAAGTTTTCTTCGGCGATCGTCACTTTGAGCGATGTTGCAAATTTAGGTACGAGCACCGGAAGCGGCAGCGATCAAAAGTCGTTGAACGAATCGCGAGGCCCGCGCCTTGAGATCGAAGCGTTGAGCGGCACTTCAAAGTCCGAGCTTCTTAAAATATTTCTCAAATATAAATTGGAACCGGCGCTTTTTCTAGCGGGCTTGCCTGGAGATATCGGCGGCGGTATCGCGATGAACGCCGGTGTTGGCGAAATGATGAAGCCCCGCGAATTCGTTGAGCTGACCGACTGGGTTGAGGTCTTGAAGTCCGACGGCGGTGTCGCACGCTATTTGCGTAGCGATCTCAAATGGAGTTATCGGCACTGCAGCGGCTGGGAACCAGGCATCATTATGCGAGTGGGTTTGTCGTGGCCGCTTGAGCCCTCCGTCGACATCCTCGATCGTGTTCGCGCAGCTAATAAAGTTCGTTTGTCGAAGCAGCCGCTCGACATGCCAAGTTGCGGCTCAGTCTTTATGAATCCCGCTGGGCTCAAATCAGGTCAGCTGATCGAAAGCGTAGGCTTAAAGGGGTTTTCGATTGGCGGCGCGCAAGTTTCGCCCAAGCACGCCAATTTTATTGTCAATACGGGTGCGTCGACGGCTCAAGATATTCACGCCGTTATTACTCACGTTCAAAAAACGGTCTTCGCGAAAATGTCGGTGCAATTAAAAGCCGAAGTGGCCTACCTCGGCGAGTGGACTTGAAATCTTATTTTGTGCATTGGCTCATCGCAGGATCGAGCACGCCAAGTTTTGGACACCCGCCTAGCCCAAAGACCAAGACCTGCCTCAAATCCCTCGAAAGCTCCCGACATATTTGTCAGACAGGCGTGGCGCTTCCTATACTGAGCGGCAAGTGAAACACCTCAAGTACCTCTTCATTTTTAGCGCGGCTCTCGTTTTCGGTACCGCGATTTTTCTCGCCGGTTTTCATCAGGCCGGAATTTTTATCGTTCAGTCGATTCCGGTCGACGTGGTGGGTGAAGCACAGAATCAGCCGGCAACTCAGCTGCCTGGTCCGCGTGGATTAAAAACGCGCACGCAGGAAGCCCTGAAATCTTTTAGTCAGAAAAAAATCTGGGAGATTCATCTTCATGACGTGAAAGCCGCGATCATGCAGGATGAGTGGGTCCAAGACGTGCTCATCTCGCGGAGCTTTCCGAATCAAGTGAACGTTCGTATCGTACCAAAGGCGACCGCCCTTGTTCTTGTCGGACCTAAAGGCGAATTGTGGCCAATCAGCGAAGATGGGACACGTCTCGCAACCCTTCCTGCCGATGCTCTTCCTGATGTTCCACTTCTTCGCGGCGAGATTTTTGCGAGCAACGAGGCTAAACGAAATGAAGCGATTCGCTTTGCGCTGTCGCTGCCAGAAACCGGCGCCATCAATCAGAAAAACGTTTCAGAAATCTTCTGGGATAAAGAAGATGGCTTTTCCCTGATGCTCATGCAGCCCAAGGTCGAGGTAAAACTTGGCGGTGAATCGCTCGATACGAAGGTCCTTCGGGCGGGGCAGGTGATGAATTACATGGCAGCTCACGACTTATCTGGTCGAGTGATCGACGCATCTTTCTCAAAGAAAGTTCTTGTCAGACTGCGTAAGGGTCCGTAGCCTTTAGTCAGATTCAGCCCAAGGTCGTGAATTCTATTCGAATTTTATTCGAACTCGAGCTCTGACCAAAGGTGAAAGCTGCGACTTGTCAGTTTCTCAAACCATGGATGGACGAGAGACGGGGTGTCAGAAAGTCACGCGCGATGAGAGCGAGTGATGATCGACAAAACGTTGATGTGAGAGTTCGGAATCTTCAAAGGGAGGGAGCACTCGTTGCAACCGACTAGCGGAGGCGGAGCCGAAGCGATCACGATAGAG
>JAYTHQ010000298.1:0-3281 GCA_043732445.1 Bdellovibrionales bacterium
ACGCGTCACCACTAAGAGCACCACGCTCCCGAAAATTGCTGAAAGTAGCGATCCCTTCACGATGCCAAGTCGCGCCAGGTCCATCAACCCGGCCGGAAGAGCTAACCCTGAGATAAAGAGCGACATCGTAAAGCCAACTCCGCCGAGGCACGCAACTCCAAAAAGCTGACCAAGATGAACCGTGGCCCCCAGCTTCGCCAAACGCAGACGAACCGCTAACCAACTCGCGCCAAAGATCCCGAGAGGTTTCCCGACCACTAAGCCGTAACTGATCCCGCTGACTAATGGAGACACGAGTGCGGCTCCGAACGAGAGTCCGTCAAACGACAGTCCACAGTTTGCAAAAGCGAAGACCGGCATGACGACGAAACGACTGAATCCATGAAGGCGCAGCACCCAATGTCGTGGGTGCGGAACTAAAAACCCAAGCAGACATCCGGCCACGGTCGCGTGAAGACCAGAGTGATGAACACACCACCAAACGGAGACTCCTATCGCGATATACGGCCAGAGGTTGCGGACCTGACTTTTGCGCAAAACGAGGATCGTGCCGATACCGACGGCAGAAGCCCCCATCCAGAGCCAGTGCAAAGCTGTTGTGTAAAAGACGGCGATGACGAGAACCGCGCCAAGATCGTCAGCAATCGCGAGCGCGAGCAGAAAAACTTTTAACTCGCCGGGGATGCGCCGACCAAAGAGCGACAAAACTCCGAGCGCGAACGCGATGTCGGTCGCGATCGGAATTCCCCAGCCGCGAACTTCGACCCCGCTTTGCACGAAGAATAAAAAAATTATCGCGGGAACAACCATTCCGCCAAGCGCTCCGGCGACCGGCAAAACCGCGCGCTCGAACGAAGCTAAAGACCCGTTGCCCGTTAGCTCGCATTTGACTTCCATCCCCACGATGAAAAAGAAAATCGCCATTAATCCATCGTTGATCCAAGCCTGAACCGTCAGCGGCCCGACCGACGCCAGCAGAGCACTTTCGTAAGCTGCCCTGAGCGGTGAGTTCGCGACCAAAACCGCGCTGAGAGCTGCAACGAACAGGACAATGCCGCTCGTTGATTCATTTTGAATAAAGGTTTTTAGACTCTGTTTCATCTCAAACCCACTCTCCCAGGGTCTAGGTCCGAAGATCCAGTCTTTTTCAAATCGTTTTGCAATGCGATTCTAAATGCGGTGACTACCGCTTGGATGATTCTTCGAAATACGGCCCTTCAGTTTGCCGTCTTATTCGGCGCTGGTCTCCTAGCAGGCTTCGTGCTGACATTTCTCTCTCGTGCCACCAACAACGTTTTCCGACAGTTTCGTTGGCCAGCGCTAGGAGTTTATCTCTTTGGCTGGATCGGCGTACCGGTGCATGAATTCTGCCATGCGTTTTTTTGCCGCGTCTTCTTTCACAAGATTCAATCGATCAAATGGTTTGATCCGAAAGGCACGGGCGGATCTCAAGGATCGGTCACGCACAGCTACGAGCCCTGGAATCTGTATCACCGGGTTGGCCACTTTTTTATTGGTCTCGGACCTGTGTTACTTGGTCCTGCGATCATCGCCGGCGTTTTTTTCGTTTGTGTTCCGAGCGCCCGCGGCCTTTGGCCCGCTTTAACAAACGGCGGCGTTCACGGCGGACTGGCCGTCGCCAAAGCGCAGCTGGTACTTGTGACCTTCAAAAGTCTCGGCTTCTGGATCTTCGTTTATATTGGGTTTTCGATTGCCTCACAGATCGAACTCTCGAAAGCGGATTTGCAACAGGCTCTGGTCGGCCTGGTCTCCGTCAGCCTCGTTCTCTTGTTCTTAAATTTTGGCGCGTGGGCATTTGAACTTCATTGGCATTCGCGAGTGGTCAGCGCAGGTCATTCGGTGACCGCGGCCGTCTCTGGTGTTTATGCTTTCGCGGCTCTGATCGCGCTGGCCGCATTTGTGAGTGTGACGCTGACCTTTGGCCTCATCAACTTTCTGTTGGGCCGCGGCTTCATTAACCCTTTTAAAAATCTGTAGCCTTCATTTAAAGCGCCGTCAGAACTTGCGTGAGGGCTTGCTCGCGACTGATGAGAAAGCTGTGATCGGTCGCGACTGTTTCATAACGGGGGCGCTTTTTGAATTGGTTGACCAGCCCCTCAGCATAAGAAACAGGCGTCGTATCGTCGGCCGCCGCCTGAAAAAGACTCACGTCGGTTGTCAGTGAAATTTGGCGAGCGTAATCATTGGCGAGGTGCGCATTCCCGAGCTTGAAAAATTCGTGGGCCCGATCGTCAGTGTTGCCGAGGTGAATATGCGCATTCTCTTTTCCGGTCAGCGAGAACGCCTGCTGACAAATGTCTTTTGTGAAAAACCAAATGAGCGGCGACATTAAGACAAGCCTCTCGATGCGCGCACCGTGCGCGGCGGCGAGCCCTAACGACAAGTAGCCCCCCCAGCTATGGCCGACAAGATCGATTGATTTATTCTGCGCGAGCAATTTTTCAGCGAGCTCACCAATTTCGTCGCGACATTTTAAGAACGAAAATTCTCCGTCAGAATGCCCAAGCCCCGTGTAGAGCGGAACATAGCTCCGCCGACTTTTTTCTGTCGCGGCCCGCTCGGCCAAATCGCGATTTTGCTTTGAACGAACGCCCGGAAAACCATGCAGAAACAAGGTTGCCCGCCCGTCGCGATTTTCTTTTCCAAATGCTAAAACATTCACACCGAACTCTTTACGTTAAAAGTTTGGTCCCAAAATCTTTCAACATCAAAATTCTCGAGCCACGTCGGTCGCCACGCTTCGGGGGCCGATCGAATCGAGATCTCACGGCCGTCGGCCGGGTGTCGAAAGTCTAAGCGGTAAGCGTGAAGTGCATGGTCGTCAGAGCGCGCCTCGTCCGTCTGCGCAGAACCGTAGCGCGAATCGCCCAAAACCGGAAACCCCGCCGACTGACAGTGAATCCGGATTTGGTGGGTCCGCCCGGTCTTAGGTAGACAATCAATCAGCGACGCGGGTGTCCCTGCAAAAGTTCCTTGGGCCAACCGACGAAAGGTGGTTAAACTCTCGCGGCCTTCAATCGGCAACTCCACCCGATTCAACGTCGCCGGCCATTCGCCGCCCACGACCGCCAAGTAGGCCTTGCGAATTCGTTTCTCTTCAAACGCCTGCGTCACTGCGCGCGCGTATCGCCGCGTCTTGCCCAGCATCACGGCCCCTGATGTACCGCGGTCTAAACGATGAAATGCAAAAACCGCTTCATACTTAGGACCAAAATTTTGGACTTTACCCAGTAGGTCTTGGTCGTGTGCTGCCGATGTCG
>JAYTHQ010000299.1:0-3280 GCA_043732445.1 Bdellovibrionales bacterium
ATCAAGCCAATCACAAACGTGCGCATCAGAAGCCCCCGGAAATAAGATCTACTTTTTCAAGGGTGAAGCTGCCTGAGCCGCGTGCACAGCTCAAGAAAATAAAAAGGCCCCTGCCGAATCAGGAGCCTGTCGCTGATTTAATGAAAGAAATCTTGGCGAATTAGCGAACGTACGCAGTCAGCGTCGATCCAAACAGACGGAGTTGGTCGGCTGCTTTTGATTTCGAGTTGAGGCAGGTTGAAACGATTTTGTGAGAAGACTTCTCAACCATCTCAAGCTGAATAAACGAATCCTGACAAGCGCTGGTATCCGATGCCGGCGACCGCAGATCGGCGGCGGCATTTTTGAGCGCATAAAATTGTTCTGCAGGCAGTGCTAAGTTCACGCGGCTACCGGCGTTGTTAGCGAAAATGAGGTCGTAGCGATCGTCATGCTTGAAAACCCAGACGGCCGAGACCTGTTGCTTGACGCGAATTTTAAACTCGAAGCCGTCAGACGTCGTCGCCGACCAATGCTGCGCTTTCGATTTGACCGAAGCTGGGGCTCGCACGTCGCCCTCGTCGTCGATGCTAACGGTAAAAGCCTCGCTCAGTTTTTTATAAGTTTTCGGAATGCCGTCTTGACCCTTCGTCGGGCGGCGGACGCCCGTGAAGAGCGCGTCTTGTCCCAGAAATTCGGCACGCGCCGAGTTTGCCATAAAAACGCCTGCTGCCACGACAAGAACTGAAAAACATTTTGTGAATTGCATGAAAACTCATCGGAGACATTTCGCCCGCGATTGAATGCAAAAACGAAAACTCGACGCTGGTTCTCAGATTGAAACAGGACCTGCGCCGCCAGTTAAAACGGACGATCGAACCGCCAGCGTTGAGTCGCGTTTGCTAGAAAAACCTTCGCGAATTGTGACGGCGAATCGCTCAGACTTCAAAGCCCGCTTGAGCGCTCCAGTGCAGGCATACGTCGACAAGACGGCTTCCGGAGCTGTCGTTTTTTGCAAGAAAGATTTGAGAAAATCTTCGCTCCAAAGAGTCGGCGTGGTTTTGGAACTAAAAGCGTCGAAGCAAATGCAGCCGAATGGGCTCGAGAAAGTGGTGGCGGGTTTGAGTTCGTCGCGAATCAACCAATCGCCGGCAGTGACCGCGTTTGCGAGAGTTTCGTGGAGCTCGTTTTTGTTGACGCCGATTTCGAGAGCTGTGCGGTCGCGAATCGCATCGTAAACGTCGATAAATTCTTTTGGCAGCGCCGCGCTTGATTGGGTGGCGCTTAGGAGCCATTCGCGAAAATAGGTGCGAAGCTCGGGCACGATTTCAAAACTTTCTCCGCGAGTCGAGCGTTTGTTTTTGAGGGCAATCGCCGCCGCCAAGAGTTCGACGTAGCCGAGGCCGAGCCCCATCGATAAAACGCGCTCATCAAAGCCTTGGGCCGTCGCCAGTTGCAGTGCTGTGCCGTAGATGTAAACGGTCTCCGAGAAGGCGCCTCGCAGGCTGTGCATCGCCTCTGAACAGTCTTCGAGAGCGGCCGTCGGCGCACCGATTCGGGCCGAGACGCTGCCGTCTTCGGTCGTCACAAATTGAAATTTCGTGTTCTCGGTCACGGGCGGCTCTGTCCTTAACGCTCTAGGCTTCTTTTGAATTGCCGACAGGCATACGCTGCGTGGGCTCGTTTGACAACGTCTCGAGCGTGATGCAGCTTCCGTTGCGTGATCGAAACAACTCCTCTCACACATGAAAAGTGGCTCGGGAAGCCGTACTTTCCGATTAGCCAGCTTTACCGTGAACGCTTTGGTACGAAGGTCGTGAAGATTCCGGTCTCGATCTCTGAAACGTGCCCGAATCGTGAAGGCATTCGCGGGATGAAGACGTGCATCTTCTGCGATGTCCACGGCTCGTTTGCTTATCCTGAAAGCCAGGGTGATGAACTCCGCGACCAGATCGTGAAACATCGTGCGAAAGTCGCGGCCCGTTTCAATGCAGCCAAATTCTTGGTTTATTTTCAAGCCTACACGACGACCTTCTCGCAGCTCGCGAAACTCAAAGCAGGTTTTGAAACCGCTTTAAGCTTTGACGATGTGGCCGGCATCGTCGTCGGCACAAGGCCTGATACCTTATCGGCAGGCGTTTTAGATTTTTGGAAAGAAGCTGCTCAGAAAACTTATTTGTCGATCGAACTCGGCGTACAAAGTTTTGACGACGATCAATTGATCTGGATGAGGCGCGGGCACACGGCAGCGCAATCTTTAAAGGGCGTCGACCGCGTCGCCGCAGCCGGGCTCGATGTCGGTCTTCATTTAATTTTCGGTTGGCCCACTGAAAATGAAAAGCAAATCATCGAGACCGCGCGCCTTTGCAACTCACTACCGATCTCAAACGTGAAGCTTCACAATTTACACGTTTTAAAGCACACGCCGCTTGAGCAGATGTACGCCGATGGTACATTTGTGCCGATCGACCTTGATCTTTACTCAGAACGTGTCGCGATTTTCTTAGATCACTTGTCGCCAAAGATTGCGGTTCACCGCCTGGCCGCACTGTCATCACGCTGGGATGAGTTGATTGCACCCGAGTGGGTGCGCCATAAAATGAAGAGCTATCAGGGAGTCATCGACCGCGTGAACGCCCGCGGCTCGTATCAAGGCCGTTTGTTTAACTAGTGTGTCTCGCGAGACACGCTTTGTGTCTCTCAAGCCTTGACGCCAGCCTCTGCGTGTTTCTAAATGTGTTTATGGAAACGACGAGTGATCAAACTCCCGGGTTTGATTTTCAAAACTATTTACGCAACGAGCTCACTCAGCGGTGTCGTTCAAACACCGCTTATTCCTTGCGGGCATTCGCACGCGATCTAGAGGTCGAACCCTCGGCGCTCAGCAAGATTCTGAACGGAAAGCGTACGATCACGGCCGAGATGAAGGAACGTTTCGGCCGCAAATTAAATTTATCGCGTGAACAGTTGCGGGCGCTGAACTGTGCGGGCGCAACTGTAGACCCGACGTATAAAAGTCTCGCTGAGGATTCGTTCAAGATCATTTCGGATTGGCATCATTTCGCGATTTTAGAGCTCACCAAGGTTGAAGGATTCCGTCCAGATACGGCTTGGATCGCGAAGTCGCTCGGCTTGCCGAAGGCAGAAGCCTCTGAAGCAATCAACCGACTAAAGAGGATCGGTTTTTTAAACGAGAGCGAAGGCCAGCTCAAGGACACGAGCGGCGACGTCACGACGGTTGATCACCAGTTTACGAACGTGGCTTTCAAAAACCTACAACGGCAGGTTCTGCATCAGGCCA
>JAYTHQ010000300.1:0-3277 GCA_043732445.1 Bdellovibrionales bacterium
AAAGGCATGTCGAATCGCTCGGATTCGCCTCTGTTTGAACTTTGAAATGGGAGATCGGTGATCCGCGCCTTCATTCCCTGAATAAGAACGTCAATATCAAGGCCGATAAAATCTTTACGGATAGGATCAATGATATCCATCGCGGCGCGGTTGGCGAGCAGAACTCGACCTTCTTTGTCGATCGTGACAAGCCCGGTTGCAATGTTATCGATGATCAGCGCATTCAGATTTCGAAGAGCCCGAATGTCTTTGCCCTGGCGCTGGAGTGCGATCCCCATAAAGTTGAGCTGCTCGCTCAGGAAGCCCGAGAGAAGTGCCACGGCGAAAAACGCGAGATTGTTCAGGCCGACGGCGAAAAAGAGCGTCTGCCCTTTTAAGTCGGGCCCGACCACCATCAAAACGCTGAACAAGATCGATGTCCAGAGCGCCAGAATCAGCGCTCCCGAACGCTGAAAAACAAAACCGCAAAGAATAATATTCACGAGGTGAAGAAAAAGGAAAATCGACTGATTCGTCCCGGTGAAATAAATCAGGCACGTGATGAAAGCCGCATCGAACGCGAACAAAAAGGCCTGCGTGATCCAGAGCTGCAACGCCTCTTCGAGAAAAACCAAATACAACGTGTTTAATATAAATGAAACGCACATCAGTCCATAGACGGGGACGAGAACATCAAGATTGACGAAGTCGGGCTGGAAAGCCTGGAAGATCAGCGTGATGACGAGAATGGCAATTAGAAATCCGATGCGCACGGCTTCAATGACGAGCAACTGCGCACGACTTTTCGTGAAGTCGAAGTTTAAATCTGAACGTGAAGCGGCGACGGCGGCGACGCTCGCATCCGTATCTCCGCTTCGACGTTCAATACTTCGCACCGGCTCGTTACTCAAGACTGGGCTCCTTAGCCGACGTTGGCTGCGAGATTGAAAATCGGGAGGTACATCGCTAAGACGAGAACCGCGATAATTCCACCGAGGACCACCATAATCATCGGCTCCATCAAAGCGGTTAATGCGCTCACGGCGACATCCACTTCATCTTCGTAAAAGTCGGCAATTTTACCCAACATTTGATCAAGCGCACCGGTGGTTTCACCCACGCCACACATCTCGGTGACCATGTTTGGAATGTACTTTTCCTTCATAAAAGGAACCGTTAGCGATTTACCTTCGCTGATGGCGTCTTTGGCTCGAAGGAGTGCTTTTTCGAGAACCCAGTTTCCCGTCGTTTTCGAAGAAATATCGAGAGCCTCGATAATTCCGACTCCCGACGAAAGTAACGTTGAAAGAGTACGGGTGAATCGAGCCACGGCACCCTTTTGAATCAGGGTTCCAAAAACTGGAATATCAATAAAAATCGAATCGCAAGTTTTGCGCCCTTCATCCGACGCGTAATAAGATTTTGCGCCGAAGATGGTACCGATCACGCCGGCTAAAATAAAATACCAATAGTTTTGCAAGAAATGACTGGCGTTAACAACCATTTGAGTGAGCGCCGGCAATTCGTTACCGCCGTTTTTAAAAAGGCTTTCAAATTTTGGAATAACGAAAACCAAAAGGAGAGTCACGACGGCCGCCGAGACAACGACGATACCGATCGGGTAAATCATCGCGCCCTTGATCTTGCCATTGATCTTCACGGCTTTCTCAATGTAGATCGCCAGTCGATTTAAAATTCCGTCCAAACTTCCAGATTCTTCACCGGCGCGAACCATGTTCACGTAAAAACGATCGAAGACTTTGGGGTGATCTTCAAGACAGTCTCCGAGCTTTTTACCTTTGCTGATCTCAACCACAATATTATTGAGTGCGAACGTCAAGCCTGGCGAACGGGCTCCACGCGCCAATACGTCAAGCGCCTGTACGATCGGAACTCCAGAACCCAACAAGGTCGCTAACTGGCGTGTAAAGACTTGTAAATCTTTGGCTTTTACTCTCGGTCCTTGGCGCTTCACGACTTTGCGCTCTGCCAGGACGACGCGCACCGGGATCAAGCGCTGCGCGCGAATCTTTACGCGCGCTTCGCCTTCGCTCGACGCTTCGACTTCACCGCGAGCCGCAGTGCCGTTCGGTGCTTTGGCATCATATCTAAACTTCGCCATCAGACGCCCGCTTTCTTCAGCAGTTGATCCAGTTGTTCTGGATCTGGAGAAGACGCAAACGCCGTCTTCACATCAATTTTACGCTTGATGATCAAGCTCATCAGACTCTGGTTCATGGTGATCATGCCCGACTTTTCTTGCCCGACTTGCATCATGGATGGAATTTGATGGATCTTATTTTCGCGGATTAAATTTCTAATGCTCGGGTTCATGATCATCAATTCCATTGCCGCCACCCGCCCGCCTTGCAAACTTGGCAGGAGACGCTGCGAGATCACCCCTTGCAAAACAAAACTAAGGAGAGTGCGCACCCGCTCTTGTTGCTCGCCTGGAAATACGCTGACCATCCGATTGATCGTCGCAACCGCTGAGTTGGTGTGGAGAGTCGCGAAAACCAAGTGACCGGTCTCGGCGACCGTGAGTCCAGCTTCGATGGTCTCAAGATCACGCATCTCGCCCAAGAGACAGTAGTCGGGATCTTGCCGCAGGACATACTTGAGCGCGTTCTTGTAGCTCGCCGTATCGGCACCGACTTCACGCTGATTCACCACGCAATTTTTGTGGCTGTGAATAAACTCGATTGGATCTTCCATGGTCATAATATGACCGAAATGCTCGGAGTTGATCTTATCGATCATCGCCGCAATCGTTGTCGATTTTCCAGAACCGGTGGGTCCCGTGACAAGCACCAATCCGTAAGGAAGATTGGTGAGCTCGGCAACGGCGTGAGGAAGATTCAAATCTTGAAAGCGCGGGATATTGACGGGAACTTTTCGGAACACGCCGGCGACAGAGCCCTTCTGGAAAAAATAGTTGGCTCGAAAACGCGCCATATTTTTCACGTCAAATGAAAAGTCGAGCTCCTTTGATTCCTCAAAACGACTTTTTTGCAAATCACTCAATACAGAATAACAAAGCTTGCGCGTGTTCTCTTTCGCCAGCGGCTCCATTTTCACTCGCACCATTCGGCCATTCACCCGAAGCGATGGCTGCGAGCCGGCCGATATATGCAAGTCAGATGCACCTTGATCTGTTGCAAACTTGAGAAGCTGGAGCAGCGTGATCATTCGTCGTCCTTCACCGTCACCGTTAGGACTTCTTCGACGCCGATCGCACCGGCTTTCAACTTTTGCAGAGCCGCCTGTCGCAAACTCTTCATGCCCCCACGTAGGGCCG
>JAYTHQ010000301.1:0-3259 GCA_043732445.1 Bdellovibrionales bacterium
TGGCCAGTCGTAGCGCATCAGAATCTTCATCGCATCTTCCGACATTTGACGGCCGCGGTTCATGAAACGTGCGTTACCTTTGACGAGGAAGTACTCAACGAGAAGAGGAATGTCTTCTTTACGACGACGAAGCGGCGGCGAGTGAACCGTGATCGTGTTGATGCGGTAGTAAAGATCTTCGCGGAAGTTCCCGCGTGCAACTTCTTGATCGAGTTCGCGGTTAGTTGCCGAGATCAAACGAATGTCGACTTTGATTGGATCTTTGCCGCCGACGCGGAAGATTTCACCCTCTTGGATAAAGCGGAGAAGCTTCGCTTGGATACCTGGCGACAACTCCCCGATTTCATCGAGGAACAAAGTTCCGCCGTTTGCAGCTTCTGCCAGGCCTATCTTACGAGTGTAAGCGCCGGTGAAAGAGCCTTTTTCGTGACCGAAAAGTTCTGACTCGAGAAGTGTTTCGCGCAGAGCTCCACAGTTGATCGCGACGAAAGGCTTGTTACGACGTGTGCTGCGATCGTGAACGGCGCGAGCCACGAGCTCTTTACCAGTTCCCGACTCACCCAAAGTTAAGATGGTCGCGTTCGACGGAGCTACGCGGTCGATCATCTTCATGAGCTGCTTCATGACTTCAGATTTGTAGACAATCGTTTTCGTGTCTAAGCTGTTAGCATTCGGTGAAGTCGCTGCGGCAGCTACTTGATTGCCAAGTTGCGTTTTGGCTGCTTCATCGAGATTTGACCCGATTGGAAGAGCTGAGCCGCCTGGAAGAGCTGAAGAACCGTCGATCTGAGACATACGTACCGCCTGGTGGTGTGGGTTTGAGCGTTTCTCAGTGTTCGGCGCCGGGGGGAGCGGCGCGTCTCACTTTGAAACGCTGCGTCATCGAGAGAGAAACTACAGGGTCTAGGTAAAAGCTGCAAGAATTTTTTCGCAATGCGTTGAAATACTTCCAAAGGTGTGTTTGGCATGAGCTCGCGAGCGCCGTCACCGGCCGTACAACTAATCCGCACATTCGTACTTAAGTATCTAAATTCTATTGAGAATGTTGATTCTTACTCGGCTCACACTGTGCGCTCGTACCGCGTCGATCTTGGCCAAGCCTTCGCAATACTAACGACGTCAGATGCGGAAATTTTACGATCGCCGTTGCCCGCCCGGCTGCCTTTGACCGACGAGGAATTACTCGCGGCGTGCAGATCTGCCATGACTGGGTGGTCGAATCTGGCTCCGGCGTCGCGAAACCGGAAGGCCGCATCGCTCAAAAGCTTCTTAAACTGGCTTTTCGAGAAGCGCCTGATCGAGCGCGACCTCGCTCTCCATGTCCATGGCCCGAAGGTGCCACATCGACTCCCTCATCACCTCTCGGTGGATGAAGCCTTGGCCCTACTCGCCTCGGTCAAAGTTCAAATTGAAACCGCAAAGACCGAATTTGCGCGAGCGAGTGCACTCATTGATCAGGCTTTGATCTTGTTACTTTACGGCGGAGGTCTTCGCATCAGTGAAGCGTGCACCTTGAAGTGGAAACAAGTTGAAGCGGCAGCGCGAGTGATCAGGATTCGAGGAAAAGGCGGAAAAGAGCGCTTGGTGGCTCTGCCAGATAAAGTTCTCAGCGCGCTGGCCCTTCTTCCGCGCGAAGGAGATTACGTCTTTGGTGCCGAACCACTTTCGACGCGAAAAGCCTTTGATCACGTGCGTTCGCAAGGTGCGCGGGCGGGGCTGCTTCAGCCCTTGCACCCCCATGCTTTGCGCCATAGTTTCGCCACGCATTTGCTCACCAGCGGAGCAAACCTAAGAACGCTTCAAGAGCTCTTAGGCCATCAGTCGCTTCAAGCCACTCAGCGCTACACCCATATCGGTGTCGATCAGCTGGCGCGCACGATGGAGAAATTCCACCCGCACGGAAATGACCATGCTTTGGTGAAGAAGAAGTCGCGCGCACCCTAAGACTTGAGTTTGCGCACCCCCCTCGGTAATTTGAATGCACTGATGAAAAAGACGATATTTTTTGATCGCGACGGGACTCTTATTATTGATCGCGATTATCTCAACGATCCGGATCAGATTTCTTATTTACCTGGTACGTTTGAAGCGCTTCGTTTGCTGAACGACGCGGGCTTTCAGTTTGTGCTCGTGACCAATCAGTCGGGCGTTGCGCGAGGGCTGATCTCGCTTGAGAGTCTTGCCGAAATCCACCGCCGAATTGAAGCAGAGCTTGCCAAGCACGGATTTTCATTTAAACGGATTTACTTTGCGCCGCACGCTGCCGACAGCAACCACCCTTGGCGAAAACCGAATCCTGGCATGCTGCACGCGGCACATCAAGACTTGGGCGGGGTGGACTTCGCTCGCAGCTGGATGATTGGCGACCGCATGAGCGATGTCGAAGCTGGCCACCGCGCAGGGTGCAAAACCGTATTACTGGCAGGCGCCGAGACGCCCGCCGACTCCAAGTTTGCTGCGCCAACGATCTTTGCCCCCAACCTTTTGGTAGCGGCTTTAGAGATTCTAACTATCGACAAGCAAATTTAGTTTACAGTCTCATGTCTCAGTCTGGGAATTCGACCGGATTCGAGACGCTGTTCATTCAAGTAAACGCCCGTAAATCCGAAAAGTTGAGGGTACGAGTCGCTCTAGGGTTCGCAAGCAGAGGAGATTGAATGAAGACAATCCAGTTGTCGGTTTTGGTTGTTGGCGTTTTAGCAATCGCGCAAGCCCAAACGGCTTTTGCTTCTTGCGGAACCTTTGACGTTTCAAAAGGCGATATCAAAGTGCAAACCGCCGACGGCAAAATCAATGAGGCGCCCGTCGGTTCAAAAATCTGCTCTGGACAAACTGTTATCGCGGCCGATCAAGCGCGTGCGAAGATCCACATGGAAGACGGCAACGAGCTCAACATTTCGCCCAACTCAAAAATTCTCATCGAAAATTATCAATTCGACGCTTCGACAAACAAAAAGAAAGTTTTGCTAAACGTCCTAAAGGGTAAAGTTCGCGCGACGACTGTTCGCGAGAACATGTACAACGACAAATCAAACGACGGCCAAGCAAATACCTTCCAAGTCCGTACGAAGTCGGCGGTCGCCGGCGTACGCGGAACCGATTTCCTAACGAGCTTCGATCCAAAGACGAACAAAATGGACATCGTAACGTTTAGAGGCAAAGTTGAAGTCGGTTTACCGGGACCTGCAGGAACTATTTTAAATTCAGTTCAGGTTGCTGTTGGACAAAGGACCGAGGTTACAACGGGATCAATGCCCAC
>JAYTHQ010000302.1:0-3243 GCA_043732445.1 Bdellovibrionales bacterium
TCACTTTTGTTTTTGCGCGCTCAATGATTTCAACCGGGCCCTACTTGGGTTCGGGCACTCTCAAATCGGAAACCAAGATGATTCCCGATCCGAGTCTCGCTTTCATTGGGCACGTTGGCGGCGCATTTGAACTTCGCGAGACCGAAAATGCGATGGCGAGTGCCGGAAGCTAGCTACGGCGGCGATTTCGTTCATGTCCGCTAACGGTGCTCAATGAGTCAGGTAAACGTTCAACTCTTTCGAAGATGAAAATGCGCTGCCTGGTGCGGGCATTGTTTTGCTCACGATGCCTTCGCCGTGGACACGGACCTCGACACCTGTGCCAGTTACGCGCGACAGAACTTCGCGCAAGGTGAGTCCCTCAAGATTCGGAACACTCGATGTTGGATCGAGAGTTGCCGGCCGAACGCTTGCGCGCTGGAGACCTGCCGCCGCTAGCGAAGCTGGTGTCGGCGCATCCTCAAGCGATAATTTTGCTTTCATTTTTGCAATCGCAGGAGCGGCTTCCGAGCCGTCGACCGGATCGATCTCGTTTTTCGCAAGATCCGCCGACTTCGTGACATCTTGCTGGGTGAAGAGGACCGGCACGAGTCCCGCTCGGCGAACCGCGAACTTCGCGATGCGCGAAAAGACCGGTGCTGCGACCGATGCACCGTAATAATCTTTTCGCGGGTGATCGACGGCGATGTAGATCACAAACTTTGGATCATTCGCAGGCAAAAAGCCGCCGAACGATGCGATGTAGCCACCCTTCATGTAGCCGCGGCCACCAGGAATCACTTTCTGTGCTGTTCCCGTTTTACCAGCGACCGGAAAGCCCGGAACGCGCGCCGCGAGTCCCGTCCCGTCACCGCTCGTCACACCTGCGAGCATCAATCTCATTTTCACCGCCGCGTCGGCCGACATCACTTGCCGTAAAGTGACCGGCTTTGAATCCGTGACCTCTTGTGTTTCAGAATCGCGAATCGCCTTGACGATATAGGGCTTACGTAAAAACCCACCGTTTGCAATTACCGCGTAAGCATTCGCAATTTGCAAAGGCGTGACTGCAACACCGTGACCGAAGCCAATGTTCGCTAACAAAATGTCTGACCACGGCCGCGCCTGCACGATGCCGCGCGCCTCGCCCGGCACATCAATTCCGCTCCGTTCGCCGAAACCAAAGTCGTGAAGAATTTGGTTCACGTTGTCTTCACCGAGCTTAAAGGCGATTTTCGCCGCACCGACGTTCGAGGAGTACGCCAAGATTTGCGAAGCCGTTAAGTTATGAAATTTTTCTTTCGCTTCGGCTTCGTGAATTGTGCGTTTGCCGATTTTCATCGTGCCGCCTTGGCAATCGAAAACCGTATTGGGCTCGATCACGTGACGCTGAAGAGCGCCCGCAATGATAAATGATTTCATCGTCGAGCCGGGTTCGAAAGCATCGGTCACCGCTTTATTGCGCTTACGATCCATGGAGAATTCGCCCGCGCGATTTGGGTCAAACGTTGGCGACGAAGCCATGGCCAAAACTTCGCTCGTTTGCGCATCAAGGATGACGCCAACGGCCGAGTCGGCCTCATGCTTCGTGACGGTCGCGGCCAGCTCTTGTTCCAGGACAAACTGAAGTTCTCTGTCGATCGTGAGTTCGACGTCGGCACCGTCAGGAGCCTGTTCAAATAACTGCCCGCCGATAATGAGAGGCCGGCCGCGCGCATCTTTTTTTACGCTCACTTTCTTTCGGCCGGCCTGAAGTTCGGCATTGTACTTCAACTCGAGGCCTTCGAGGCCCCCTTCATTTTCGCCGACAAAACCTAACGTCTGCGCCAGTAATTTATCATTCGGATAAACCCGTTTTGCTTCTTCAACAAACCCGATTCCGCGCAAATGCGCTTCTTTCATATCGTGATCGATCAGATCTCGTTGATTTCGATCGATATGTCGCTGAATCCAAACGAAGCGCTTTTTGTGCTGACGTAAAATCGCATCGATCGTTTTTGGCTGCATCGCGAGCGAGCGCCAAAGAATGTGGCGAACTTTGGCTTGGTCATCAATGAGTTTTGGATCGGCAAAAACTGAATAAGTGGTCATCGAAACGGCAAGCTCGTGACCGTTTCGGTCAAGGACATCACCCCGACGAGAATTGAGCGTCACGACCGTTTCGAACTGGCGCTTTTGCAACGACTGTAGACGGGCATCGGGAATCAGCTGCAGGTAGGCTGCTCGGCCGATTAAAATCGACCAGAGCAAGGTCACGAAGGCCAAAATAATCACGATCCGAGAGCGCATCCTAAAAAGTTCCGTTCTGGAAAAGTTCCGTTCTGGAATTAAATTTACTGTTTCAGCGCGACTCCGCGGCCGGTCATCTGAATAATCTGACCGACTTCGGCTTTCTTTAACGTCAGACGTGCTTGAGCAACTTGCTGCAAACGCTCGGGCCTCGTCGCCTTCGCGAGCTGGATCATCTGCTGTCGCTCAAGATCTTTCATCTGACGCTCTTCGCGGCCCAGTTTCAAAACGGCATAGCCCATGCGGCGCACTTCCATTTTGCAAAATACGACGCTGAACAAACAGAAAACGATGATCATGAGACTCATGAACGGCGCAAGATCACGCGCCTGTTCGCCTTGAGGCATCAGGCTCGAGAGGGATTGAATTTGCAGTTTCATAAATCGGGGCGACCTTTCTCAAAAGCGCGAAGCTTGGCGCTGCGAGCACGAGGGTTGAGGCGAATTTCTTCGTCATCGGGCTTAATAACTTTTTTGTTTATCAGACGGCCGACATCAAGATGAGCTTTGAAGATGTGCTTCACGATGCGGTCTTCGAGCGAGTGGAAGGTGATGACGGCAAGAATGCCACCGTCGTCGAGAGCGTCGATCAACGCGGGTAACGATCGCGACAGGCCTTCAAGTTCTTCGTTCACTTTCAGGCGAAGCGCCATAAAGTAGCGAGTGGCCGGGTGCGACCCCTTTTTCTGCCACCCATCGACACGCTCAATCAGCGACGCGAGCTCTTTCGTTGTTTCGTAAGGCTTCACCACTTTGCGGTCATTCACGATGGCGCGCACGACCCGAAATGGCTTTTGCACTTCGCCGTACTCGATAAATAACCGCGCAAGATCTTGCTCATCCATTTCGTTGACGAGATCGGCGGCCGTCGTCGTCAAACGCTGATCCATCCGCATGTCGAGCGGTCCATCATTGTAAAAGCTAAATCCCCGGTGCGCTTGGTCGAGTTGCGGTGATGAAACACCGAGATCTAAAA
>JAYTHQ010000303.1:0-3239 GCA_043732445.1 Bdellovibrionales bacterium
ACTTTAAATTGGCTGATCGAGGTCACGTGCGAAGTCGGAAACTTAGTCCGCGCTGTTTTTGCTGGAGGTGTTGCATAGATTTCTCTAAAATCGCCGAAACCCGCGGTCACGCCGTAACGAACCCATGCCCGATGTTTTCCCGAAACGGTATACCCAGCGCGAATCTCGTGGCTAAGAACGTTGAGAGATTCGGCTGGCGTTAAGCCGTACGAAAGGGTGTAGCCGATATCCATCGCTTGCGGCACCCGGTAGCGAACCCCGCCGCGCATCGTGTGGGAGACATCGACCAAATTGATTTTCGTTGAAGGATCCGTGCTCAGAGATTCTTGATAGGAATAGCCGAACATCCAGGCCCAGTTCGTCTCGGGTGATTCATGGGTTTCCGGATCGTTTGGGTGCTGTCCAAATTCGCCATCCACGCTCACTTCCTGCGAAAACAGCGACGAACCTCTCGATGTCACACTCGAGACCGTTGTCGACGGCTCTGCGCTGGCCTGACGCGCAGAAAACAATCCTCCCAGAAGACAGACGAGCAGATAGGTGAAGAGCCGGCGGCCGTCTTGAGCAGTCATCTAATAATAGACCTGTAGCCCGCCAGTGACTCTCGGGCCCGTCGCCGTATTTAATGGCGCGTTATCGGGTAAGTTCTGAGTCAACGCGTAAAGAAAATCGAACCTGATGCAAGCCGAAGAGTGATTTAAAAATTGCTTTACGAAAGGCCCCGCTTGGATCGTCGAGGTTGTCTGCACGACGGGCGTGCTGCTGGACTCATTTTTCCCGCCGAGCGAAGCCTTGAGCCCGATGCCCGGAATGAAATCGTCGCCTTGCGCGTTTGGAATCCCATTCCAATCGACGAAGGGTCCCGCACTAACGCTTGTTGACGTTAAAGTGTTCGTGATTGTCGAGCTCACGCTCATCTGTGCGCCTAGCTCCCAGACGCCCCAATTCCAACCGTACTTTGGTGCGAGCGCGAGATCATAGGTTGTTTTGCCCGAAGCTTGGTCCATGATTTGATCAAGGAGAAGCAACAGACCTATCGTTTGAGTACGCTGGTAGACATACTCCTCAGGTAAAGCCTTGGCCATGCCTTTAGACGCGGCAAATAACGACGTCAGAATAATCAAAAACGATGAAGTCAGAGGCTTTGATCGACTTAGCATTGGCGCATTGAATTGCGAAAAGGGTTCGACGTCAAATACTGATCTGTTCTGGGGGCTGGCGCGGCTTGAGAGTGAAATCCTTGGGTTTGACTTTTTAAATAGGTTCCGTTTAATTACATTTTATGGACGCAACGCAATTCGATACCACGATCGCGCAAGCTTTATTGAGTAGTTGTGACGATGGCCTTGCTGCCATCGACCTTGATCTCAGGTACGTTGCATGGAACAGCGCTCTCTCGAAGATCTCTGGAGTGCCCGGGTCAGAAGCGATAGGGCAGAAAGTCTTCGAGCTCTTTCCTTTTCTCGAAGCTCTCGGCGAGCGCGAGATCCATCGCCGCGTTTTCGCGGGTGAAACGGTCGTCGTCGATCCGCGTTCTTACGAGGTTCCCGAGAAGGGCCGGGCTGGCCATTTTCAAAGTACCTATTGGCCCTGGAAAAGCGCGAGAGGCGAGATCGTCGGCTTGTTCATGTCGATTCGCAACGTCGGGCCCTCTTTCAATCGCCTACTGTTTCTTTCCGAGCTATCGTCCGCTCTCGCGCAGTCGACGACGCCGCAGCAAACTCTCGACATGACACTCGATTTCTTGAAGCGTTCCACGAAGGCGGAGCGTGGCCTCGTCGTGATGCTCACCGAAGATCGGCAAGAGCTCGAGGTCGTCGCCCTCAACAACACGGGGGACGCGATCAAACACCGCGAACGCCTTGCCTTGAGTTTCGAAATACCACTGACGCTGGCGATGCGCGAGAACCGACCCGTCTTTTCGCCTGACGAAGAAGACGCTCAAAAGTATTCATATCGTCACCGCGATTACGTGAAATTCACGGGCGACGTCGCGGCTGCGGCGTTACCGCTGATGGTTGAAGGGGTCGTCGTCGGCGGGATCGCCGTTTCTTACAAGAACGCGCAAGTTTTCACCGAAGAAGACGCCAATTACTGGATAGCCGTTTCAAACTTGTGCGCCCAAAGTTATGCCCGTGGTATTCAGTTCGAAAAAGAACGCGTCGGACGTACCGCCGCGGAAAGCGCGAACAAATCGAAGAACCGTTTTCTGGCCAACTTGAGTCACGAGCTGCGAACGCCAATGACAATCGTCATCGGTAGTGCAGAGTTGATGAACGGCGAGCTCCAGAAATCGGCCGCAAGTCTACCAAAGCAGCTAGCGGAAAAACTTCAGAAGTATGCGGAACGGTGTTTCAGCCAAGGACTGATGCTCGCTCGGATCCTCGAAGATCTTTTGGATCTTACGAAAATCGAAAACGGCATGATAGACATTCGCAAAGAGACGATCGAAGTCAGTAAATGGCTGAAAGACGTCGAATCTGTCGCAAAGCAGCTGACGTCGGATAGGCCCGTAGAAGTGAAGCTCGTGCTCGACCCGAGTACACCCAAGGTGATCGGCACCGACAGCGTTCGCGCGAAGCAAATTCTTCTCAATCTGGTAGGTAATGCAGCGAAGTTCACTGACATTGGCCAGATTTTGATCCAGGCGCGTGGCGAAGTCGACATTGAAGGCCGGCAGTTCCTCGCAATTCGGATCAAAGACAGCGGCAGCGGTATCGAGGCGTCTCGTTTCGAGTCCGTCTTCGACGCCTTCGAAAAAGAGAAGGGCGTAAAGAAAAATCGCGGCGGCCAAGGCCTAGGACTCACTATCGCGACACAGCTCGCTTCAGCGCTAGGCGGCTTTCTCCGCTTAGTCGAAAGCGAGAAAAATAAAGGCACGACGTTCGAAATCAAGCTGCCCGATCTCGGCACCGAGAGCGCGATGGCGATAAATACGTCGCGCGCCCATATCGAACGCCAAACTCTGAAGGGTTGTCGAGTGCTGATCGCTGACGATGAAGCCGTCATCCTCGAATATCTGAAGGAGGTCCTCGAATCTGCGGGCGCAACCGTGACGACGGCGAACGACGGAGTCGAAGCGATCGAACGCGCCGTCGAAAAAACGCTGGATGCCGTCATTCTCGATTTGCAAATGCCTCTGATCGACGGCTTCCAGGCGGCAGCTCATCTCAACGAGTCAGTGCCGTCGCTGCCACTCATCGCTCTGAGTGCTCACGGGTTGCGTGAACATCGCGAGC